>JAYUSC010000197.1:0-10820 GCA_043755885.1 Pseudanabaena sp.
TCATGCTCGATCGCGTATTTTTCGGTCGTCTTGCTGTCGTGAAAGGAGTCAATCAACCACCGATCGATAGTTTTCCCTTTGCGAAATGGCAAGAAAAACTTCCTGCGATCGCCCTCGCCCTAATCATCATTTTCTTTGGCATAGTCCCCAACTTTGCCACCAAAATGATCGAAAGTTCCGCCGATGCGATCGCACCAAATCACACTAAACCCAGTCATATTGCTTTGTTATAGTGTGAAAAGGGGCGCGAAGCGCCCCCTTTCGCTATCCATACTCATAAAATTTGTTGATATAATTTGATATAACGCTCGGCTTGTAACTTTAAAGAATACTCCGTAATTGCGATCGCACGACAATTAGCGCTCATAGTTTGCCGTAATTGATCATCTTCTAGTAGTGTCACAATCCCATCACAAAAATCTTGAGCATCTTCTGGTTTTGCTAAATACCCCGTGACCATTGGTCTTACGAGATCTGGAACACCGCCAATGTCAAAAGATACGATTGGCGTTCCACAGGCCATACTTTCTTGTAATACCAGAGGTAAGTTATCAGCACGGGTCGGAAAAATAAACAAGTCAGCCGCAGAGTAAGCAATAGACTTGATGCGATCGCTACTAATATATCCCAAATTAATAGTTGGTATTCCCAATTCAGCAGTAATCGCTTCGCTGCCATTACCAAAGGTCAGAAGCATTATCTCCGCTTTAAGAGACTGCGGTAATTGTTGTAAAGCATTTAATAGTAAATCCCCACCTTTACGTTTATCTTTAAGACTTTCTGCACCAAATAGAAGCACTCTTTTATCTTGAGGAATATCTAAAACAGCCTTACACAAACGTCGATCTAATGGCTGATAAGCATCTGTATCAATACCATTGGGAATGTGGTGGATGGGAAAGCGACTGAGCATACTTGCTTTAGCTTGCTTGGTTAGCCAATGGCTAAGCGTGATGATAGTCAGATTTGATTTACTGTAAATCCAGTTTTTGAGTTTCCACTCAATGCGAGTATTATCTCGATAAATGGCAGGATAGGTATCAGGATAAGGACATTTACCACAACCAATTTTCCAGCGATCGCAGTCATAGCTATAGGCGCAATGCCCAGTAAAACTCCACATGTCATGGAGAGTAAAAATTGCAGGTTTGGTTTTAGTTAGTTTGGAAATAGCTAAATAGTTAAAGTAGCCTGTATGCAAGTTGTGAAAATTGAGGATATCAGCATCTTGATAAAATTTGTGATTAGGAATATCAAAACTGCTAAAAAGGTTAATGTCATTAAGCCCAGAATATCTCGTAAGCCGATTGAGTAGGTTCTCAAGACGAGGTTTACGAGGAACAGATGCTATGCGATCGCAATCAGTCTTAGCATTTCCCGCTAATATCTTAGAATCAATACCCTGTGCTAATAATCCTTGGTGTAGACGATAACTTGCGATCGCAGCCCCACCAGAAATATCAGATTGATTAACATGTAAAATCTTCATAAGACTGGTTTTATCGATTCCATATACAGAGAATCAGGCTTATAAACAGAACCATCAGGTTCTGTATCTAAATGAAAGCTAGTCCATTCAGGGATATAGCTTTCATTAGCAGTGCGCTTTGTAATTTCTTGTAATCCACATTCCTTTAACAAACTAGATAAAGAGTAATGATCGTACATCCACTGATGAACCTCTCCACTTTGCCTAAACTGCCCTATTTCTAGCGCATCTAATTCTGTTGGACTGAGGATGATCTTGAGGATTGCCTGATGGCGATAATTAGCATGTCGCAATAACCGATAAATATGCTTCAGAAATTGTTGGAAATTATTTTCAGGAATAGCTTTTGCAAAAGATTGTTGTTGATAATTATTGATGATATTCTTGATTTCAACTCCGCAGCGTGCGATCGCAAATTCTTGGCTAAAAGTATTTTGTCTAGACAGAAAATCGAGCATGTCTCCACCAGATTTGTTCCGCACAGTTTGGTCATACATTTCTAATAATATCCACTGATAGTTTTGCTCCCATTCTTCAGAACCAATATTTGCATTTTCTAGACAATGCAAATACATTCTGGCTATTTGCTCAAGATCTGGAACTACTATTCTTAAGATCCCTTGAGGGCGTAACACACGATAGCATTCTCTAATAAACGTTACTGCCTCTACTTTAGGGAAATGCTCTAATACATGGGAATTATAGACTACATCGAAGGAATTATCCGTAAACGGAATTCCCTGTTTTAAGTCATGTGCTATAACACCTTCTCCAGTAGACACAAAATTTATATTTGTCCAAGAGCTATAAAAGCGATCGCCGCAACCAAGATTAAGATATTGATTCGTGTTTAGCATTGAATTGGCTTTTCCATTTATTAATTAGTTTTACATTTAGATTAATTTTTGTAATTAATGATTTCTCTATCCATTGTTCTATATAGTCAAAATCATTCCTTGGTGATGTAGGTATACCCGTATCAGTAGCTATCTCTTTAGCTCGGTTATCTACTTCTAGAATCAGCGATCTTTTCCGCGCTAAAAGACATCTAATGCCGCCATGTAATCTTGTCCCGATATAATCAAATTGAATTCCTGATTTTATAAAATTATCTAAGGATTCTAGAGAGTGTTCAATTATCACTACTGGCAAGTTAAAATTACGAATATATTCTAAGTCATTCCTACCTTGTGGCCATGCAAAAATGGTTTTATATTGACTTATTAAGACCTCGATCAGTTTTTTATCTAAATCAATATCTTGATAATAGTCAGTAAGCATCAAAAGTACATTTTCAGCTTTTGATGATGGGATTTCATCAGATTTAAGTCCAGCTAATGGCCACATAGTTGGACATCCAGTATTTAAAACGTTTTTAATCCCAATAGATTCTAACTTCAGTTTAGTGTAGTTATCCCTAACTGAATGAAATACTTTATTAGATAAAGCACATCTTAAAATGGTCTTTGTATATAGATTAGGATTTTCTTGGTATTGCCACCACCCAACCCCTAGTAAAATTGCATTACTTATTCTAAAAGAATTAAATAGAGATATTTTCCACTGTCTATATTCATTCATTCTTGAAGACAGTAGATTGGTTCCACCAACAAAAATCAGCGAGCAATCATGAAATCCCCTAATCTGCTCTTGTTTTAAATAAGTTTGGGTTGATATTCTTTTTATATCGCAGTCATGAAATATACTAATTAATTCTCGATTAACAGCTTCTTGAATAATTAAATCACCAAGATTTGAACTTGGCAAATAATCATTGTTTTCAATACTTGGATCAAACAAGCAGATTTTCATACGATTTTTTGGTCAAAAACAAAAATTGTATTTCCGTTTACGTCATCAATATTTACTAAGTTATATTTGCTGGAAAATAAGTATAATATCTCAAAAACAGATTTATGACTTACCCAATTTAAAGAGATTCTACTATTTAGGTTGTTAAACTTTTCTAAGGTGCAATAAGACAATATAACTTTTTTGAAATTTCTATTGATTAGCTGATCAATAAAATTATTCACATCTTGTATGTACTCTAAAACCCCACTTAGAAATGCTATCTCAGCATTCATTTTTGGAATTAAATCCACATTTAAATTTACAACTAGAGTACGACTATCTCTAGAGATATAATCAATAGGTAGATAGCTGTTTTTTGGTTTTAATAGTGGCTCCAACCACATCAATCCGCAACCAAAATCAGCCACTGTGCCAGAGATATTTATATAGGATGCCATTACAGCAATTCTATTTTTCCATACCTCATCAAATTCTGATTCGGAATTCCACAATATTTTTTTTTGTTTATTAGACTTGAACAGCCATTGTTTTTGCATTAGTGATTACCGATTTGATGTCTTACCTTTATACCAAAAAAGTTGATCACTAGATACACGTTCGACAAGTGGTTTAATGTCGTATTCTTGACAAAAATCGTAAAAAGCCTCTCTGCACCCTTCCCAATAACCAAAGTCATCAAGAACAATTACTCCACCTTCAGGAATGAGGTGATAAAAAGTTTTTAGTACAAGTAGTACTGATTCATACCAATCTGCATCACAGTGCAATAAAGCAACTTTTTCGGGTTTTTTCCTGACAAAAGATTCCTGAAAAAATCCTTTGTGTATAGTAACCTGTTCTAGGTCGGTGTCAACTAGTTTAAGGATTTCATAAACGTCCTCTTCCGATGCTATACCTTCTCCAACATACTCTTTAGCTTTTTCTCTATCTTTAATAGATGTTTCAGGCATCCCCTCAAAACTGTCATATAGCCAAAGGTGTCTATCTCTACCTAAATATCTTGAAATGACAGCAGCAGAGCCACCTTTATATGTGCCACATTCAACTATGTCTCCCTGAATGTTTTGGGAATTAATATAGTTCCCAAGTTGTATTAAACTGTTAAGTTTCTCTGTACTACAAAATGTATATGGCTCAACTTGATTAAGTATAAAATCATCTTTGCTAAGGAAAATTTTTTTCTTTATTCTTTTTAGATTGACAGAAATTTTACTAAACATATTTATTCCTAATATTGCCTCTTAATGATAACAATGAATTATTGCCATAGAAGAATTCCTGGTCCACATATTCCTTTCCAATCGCTGTCGATTGTCTGATCTGATTTTTTTCCAGTAAATTCAACTTCAAAATTTAAAGCATCTGTAAGATTATCAAATTCCTCATAGTTCCTTTGAGCTAGGCATAGATCGACAGAATATTTTCCTGCTCCTAATCCATAGGCAGGAATTATGCAATTACGATTAGCATTTATATTTCTAATCTGTTCTTCTTCGTGTTTTCTAAATTCGTCGCTAGAGTGATGTACCCATATTCCTTGTTGATTACGAATAACTATACCAATTAACAATTCATTATTTTTGCAATTTTCTAGTTCAAATTGAATATTAATTGGCTGATCTATGGAAAATTTTTTACTGGTTTGATTACTTGGCTGAGAAGCACAAACCTTTTTAATGTAGGGAGTATCTTTATGTTGCTTGGCGAAATAACTTAAACTATCTACTGTGTTTAAGTCTAAATAACAACCGATAGTTTTCTCTATACTATCATCGTCTAACAGTTTACCTTTTTTTAGATATAAACCTTTTTTGCATAAAGTTCTAATCGCCCCTAAATTATGACTTACGAACAAAACGGTTCTACCTTCTTTACCTACCTCCTCCATTCTGCTTAAACACTTCTGTTGAAATTGAGCATCTCCTACGGCTAATACTTCATCGACAATTAAAATCTCTGGCTCTAGATGGGCTGCTACTGCAAAGGCTAAGCGTACATACATTCCTGAAGAATAACGCTTAACTGGAGTGTCTAAAAACTTTTCTACTTCCGCAAAGGCAACTATTTCGTCAAATTTTTTCTTGATTTCAGCTCTATCCATCCCCAAAATTGCGCCGTTGAGATAAATATTTTCTCGACCTGTTAATTCGGGATGAAAACCTGTGCCAACTTCTAGGAGACTTGCCACTCGGCCTCTAATGGAAATTTTGCCAGCGGTTGGTTCGGTAATGCGGCTGAGAATTTTGAGGAGGGTGGATTTGCCTGCGCCGTTGCGTCCGATGATGCCAACGCGATCGCCTTGCTTAATTTCAAAAGATACATCCTTGAGCGCCCAAAACTCTTCGCTGCGATCGCAAAAGTTTTCTTTGCGATCGCAAGTCAATCCTTGCCAAAAAGACTTTGCCCCATTAGAGATCACATCGCGGAAAGACTTAGGGTGTTCCTGCTTTTGATGACCAATAATGTACTTTTTACTTAAATTTTCGACCCGAATCACCACGTCAGACATTTTTGAGTCCTTAAGTCGTATCGCCAAAGATTGCTAATAATATCATCGCTATGAAAATTATTCTGATTTGCTAGATTTGACCCAGCAATTCTCATTATGAGACCAATTTTGGATTTTCCAGCGCCTGCGGCGCTGGAAAATCTCAAACTGGTTTTTTAAATTAATTTAGGGAGATACGCGATCAATTACCGTGATTTTGCCGTCGGGTTGGACTTCCCAAACGTCATAACTACCTTTGACATCACCATATTCATCGAGATCAACATTGCCGCTTGCGCCTTGATAGTCAATATCTGTGCCAGCTTTGACCAACTTGATCGCTTCGCAAACATCGCTGACTTCTTTGCCAGGTGCATTCGCAACTTCACGGATTTTGCTCTTGATACCGTCGCCAGTACCATCTTTGGCAGCTTCAGATGCGATCGCAATTAGAGCCGCCGCATCGTAGGAATGAGGCACAAAAGCACCAAGATCTTGACCAGTCTTTTCTTTATAGTTCTTGGTGAATTCGGCAAGAGACTTGCCATCAGCACCAGGAACCGTACCGATCGCACCCGCCAAAATCAATTTACCTTCAGGCGTTTTACCAATTAGCTTCGGAAAGTCTTCGGTCTTCACGCCATCGGTGAGTAAAATTTTGACATCTTTGGTTAAGCCTTGCTCAAAAGCAGCCTTAATCACTGCGCCACCAGAATCGGGGTAAAGAATTGCGGCAACAGCATCGGGCTTACTCCCAAATGCGCCTTTAGCTTCAGATTCAAAAGTCGTAGCCTTTGGATCGTAGCGAGTGGGCTTGATTTTATTGACGATTGTGCCGCCGAGCTTTTCAAATGCTTCCACAAAAGCTTTCTCAAAACCCACACCATAGTCATTGTTAATTACAAGAGTGGCGACTTTACGAGCGCCTTTTTTATAGGCAAGGTTCGCTAGAGCTAGAGCTTGATATGTATCAGGTGGGGCAGTGCGATACCAGTAACCTTGAAATTCGCCTTTTTTGGCGCGTTCGGTAAATACGGGGCTAGTGCTACCCGGTGAGATCATGGTGACTTTGTTGGGAACTGCGATCGCCAGAGCCGCCGTCGAGACGCTACTGGCAAATGAACCAATCACCGCACCAACATTGTCCACTTTGACGAGTTTAGTCATCGCCTCAGCCCCTGCGGGTGGATCAGTGCGATCGTCTTCTTTAAAATAAGCGATCGGCTTACCTAGCACACCGCCGCATTTGTTGACTGTTTCGACCAGAAAATCGATCGATTTGATCATGGGCGCACCGATCGAGGATAGATCGCCTGTGATCGGTAGCAAAGCGCCTAACCGTAAGGTATCTTTAACGCCGCCGCCACCTGAGCCTGTTGCGGGTGATGTTGTAGGCGAGGATTTAGAGTCAGTCACTGTAGTGTTAGGCTGACAAGCCACAATCCAAATTGTGGTCACTGTTGCTAGTAAGGCTAGACAGAGTGTAGAGAAAAACCTTTTAGTCATGGTTACGATGAACTACGATCATATTTACAAAGTTGCTGTAATTGTATCTGTAACTGTACTTTATAAGACAGGCAAGGGGCTTAAGCCCCTTGTTACTAAATCTCAGTAAAAAGTCTCATGTCATCTACCATTGATCCACGCCGCCAAAGAGAGTTAATCCGCTTGTTGGAGCGGATGGGGCTAGAGCAGTCAACCCTAGAACGATTTAATACCGATGGATTTGATTGGCTATTAATCGATCAAGCTTTGGTACATCCCAGTTTCTCAGCTACTTACAACAACGATCAATTAGAGTTTGTAGGCGATAGCGTGCTGCGCTTGTCGGTGAGTTTGTTTTTAAAAGAGCATTATGGCGATCGCAAAGTGGGAGACTTAGCCGCTCTGCGATCGCATCTTGTCAGTGACAAAACTCTTGCCGAAATAGCGAGTATTTATGAGTTGCAAAAATATGTTGTGGTTTCTAATGCCGCGCGGAATGATTCTCAGGCTTTGCGATCGCTACTAGCTGATGCTCTTGAAGCCCTGATGGCGGCGCTATATATTGCGACTAGCGACTTAGCCTACATTCGCAAATGGCTTGATCCACATATGCAGCATTTTGCCGAATCGTTATTGGCAATTCCTGCGTTGGGAAATTACAAAGTTGCCCTGCAAGAACTAACTCAAGGACGCTGGAAACGTTTGCCTGAATATCGCAACGTTGATCAAGCCGCGGATAATCAAAGCAATCTTTTTTGCGTAGAAGTATGGTTTGACGATCGCTGCTGGGGGCAAGGGCAAGGCAAAAGTATTAAAGCGGCTCAACAAGAGGCGGCGGCGATCGCATTAGCAAAAATGTCTGAGCCATGAACAAAAAAGGGCGCTTTGCGCCCCTTTTTTGTTTTTCTTATCACATAGTGTATAAATACTTATCGTCAAATCATAAATTTGTCTGCAAATACAGGACAAGCATCGTAATATTTCTTAGTGTGCTAATTTCGCTCGTCTGATCAATTTTCAAGATTAGTGCTTCGTGTGGTAAGAAGGAGTCAAGAGTCATTCTGATACTAATATCGATCCTAGCCGCCCTAAATGCTGTCGCAGCAATGTGGCTACTACTTTATGGGCTTAATGCTTATTGGCTCACTGCTGTCCATAAGCCTAAGCCGTCTCTGCGTAAACAGCTTGTTTTTCCGCAACTTAATCCTGCGCGAGAATACCAAACAGCTCAAGCGGTCACATCGCCAAGTTCAGGTGCGATCGCTGTCAATAATTTCGATAACTTTGAGAAATTTCGCCTCGATAAGACTCTAAGCAATGGCTTTAGTAGTTATGTTTTGGCAGTCGAGCCGCCTGAGCATCATGCGATCGCCCTAGAAGATTTACCAATTGTCACCGTTCAGCTACCAATCTTTAATGAGCGCTATGTTTCGCGGCGCTTGGTGGATGCGGTTTGTCAGATGGACTATCCACGCGATCGGATGCAAATCCAAGTACTCGACGACTCCATTGATGATACTCAAGATATTCTCAGCGAAACCGTCCAAGAATATCAAAATAAAGGCTTTTGGATCGAATATGTCCATCGCGTCAATCGATCTGGCTTTAAAGCAGGAGCCTTACAAGATGCGATGCCAATGGTGCAGGGCAATTACATTGCTATTTTCGATGCCGATTTCATTCCCTCGGTAAATTGGCTCAAAGATACGATTCGGCATTATGTAAATAATCCTGATGCAAAAGTTGCCGTTGTCCAAACCCGTTGGGGACATATCAACTCGGAATATTCGTTACTGACCAAGTTGCAATCAACTGGGATTGACGGACATTTTGCGATCGAGCAGCAAGCTAGGTGTAATAACGACTATTTTCTGAATTTCAATGGTACAGCAGGAATTTGGAATCGTGAGGCAATTATTGATGCTGGTGGTTGGCACGCGGACACCCTTGCCGAAGATATGGATTTGAGCTATCGCGCTCAACTCAAAGGCTGGAAAGTGGTGTATGACAATAATATTGTCGCGCCTGCGGAGTTGCCTGTTGCGATGCTTGCCTTCAAATTGCAGCAGTTTCGTTGGGCAAAAGGCAGCATTCAATGTGCCAAGAAATTAACTTCCCAAATCTGGCAAGCCGACCTTAGTCGGCAAGTAAAATTTCAAGCGACGATGCATTTGACAGGATACTCAGCGCATCCTTTGATGCTGCTCTTGATATTGCTTTCAATTCCTCTAATGTTGATTACGCCTGATGATGCGATCGCATTACGAATTTCATTTGAGGGTATTTGGTCGATCTTTATGCTACCTGCAACTTTTGGTCCCCCATTTTTATATTTCCATGCCCAACGCGAGTTGTATCCAAAATCTTGGCATCGCCGCCTCGGTCGTATTTTTCTACTAGCCGTGCTCGGTACTGGTATTTCTTGGAGCAATAGCCGCGCCGTATTTGCTGGCTTGACCAATACAGGTGCAAACTTTCGCCGCACGCCTAAGTTTGACATCAAAAACAAGAACGATCGTTGGGAAAACAAAGCTTACAAAATACCCCTCGATGCCACCGCAGGAATCGAGCTTTGTCTATGTGCTTACAGTGCGATCGCTTCAGGATTAGCACTAAGCAAAGGACTTTATATAACCTTGCCATTTATGGTGCTATATGCGGTGAGCTATGGCTATGTCGGTGGGATTACCTTCTGGCAATATTGGCGGCAATCTCGCAATTAAAAATTAGAGGACGCTTCACGCGCTCTAATTTTATAGTGGTTAATTATGTGGTCAATTGTTATCCCGACTTATAACCGCTTACCAATCTTGCAAAAGTGTTTGCAAGCATTGGAAGCCCAAAATTTTACGCAACCCTATGAGGTTGTCGTAGTTGATGATGGCTCTACCGATGGCACGGTGGAATTTTTGCAAAACCATCCAGACGAGTTTCCCCATGTGCGTTTATTTCTGCAAAACCATGAAGGTGCTGCGATCGCCAGAAATACAGGAATAGATGTAGCGCAAGGCGACACAATCGTATTTATTGATAGTGATCTGGTCGTTACGCCAGTATTTTTGTCAGCCCATGCCAAAGCTCTGGAAAACAGCGATCGCGCTTTTACCTACGGTTTGGTAATTAATACGAATAATTTTGATGATCCGACTTCTGAAAAAATTAAAATCCAAGATATTTCTACTGCATTCTTTGCGACGGGGAATGTTGCGATCGCCAAGCATTGGTTGATGGTCGCAGGGAAATTTGATCCGAGCTTTCGTCAATATGGCTGGGAAGATCTAGAGCTAGGTGTCCGCCTCAAAAAATTAGGATTGAAATTAATTAAATGTCCCGATGCTGTTGGTTATCATTGGCATCCTGCTTTTACGATTGACCAATTACCAAAGCTTGTCGATGTTGAGGCTCAACGCGGACGCATGGGTGTAGTTTTTTATCAAAAACATCCCACATGGACAGTCAAAATGATGATTCAGATGACATGGCTGCATCTAATTCTTTGGGGTGTATTATCTTTGGGTGGGTTGCTAAATGAGCGATCGCTAC
>JAYUSC010000198.1:0-27303 GCA_043755885.1 Pseudanabaena sp.
GTAGTTTCCTTTTTGTAACCTAGCTTCGGCACGATTTCGGGAATCAGTACCAATAAATCGGAAAAGCGCGGTGGCTGCAAGTTGCTGTTGTCGCCCAATAGAGTGAAGCCTTTGCGTTTATAAGCCTCTTGAATCAACTGCTCAATCACGTTGGGCAGTGGCCCCCACATACTCATCGCCACAGAGAACAAATCAACCAATGCACCTAAATGACTATCCAGATTAATCGTCGGTGGAACGGCAAAGGGATTAAATCGAAATGGAGCCGTGCGTTCATCTCCCAGCGAGAATATTAGCAAGTCATTTGCTAGACTAGGAACAGATTTTAAGCCGCGATATTCTGTCTTGGCAGGTTCCAATACCATCCAAGGAATCCCCTGCTGCCAGAGAGTTTCGAGCAAATAGAGCGAAGAATTAGTTTTGCCACTACCCGGCACACCGCAAATCAATAAATGCTGCGTAAGCTGTTTTTTGGATAGAGACAATGCTCCGATTTGGATTTCGCCTGTACTTTCTTGTTTAATAGAAGGTCGGCGAGCATCATTGGCTCCTGCGACTGAAGGTAAACCCCATGTGCCATTGCGATCGCGAATCGGTAAACGGAAGACGCTATGCACTTCTTCGGGACTAAATAACCAAGGCAAGCGCTGCAAGTCATAGCTATTTGCCCAACGATGCAGGGTGAGATCAACAAAATTTTGACGCGCGGCAACTTCTTGAACTGCACTTTTTGCGATCGCAATTTCACCACGTCCGCGTTGTTGGTTCTCATTGCTAGGTTTGCCGTCAACGCTAGTTTTTAGGGTCGCAGTTACGGATTCGGGCAAGCTGCTAGCGGACATGATCGTGATAATCATCTCAAAAGGCGATCGCCAAGCCGCCTGTAGTTTTGTCCATGCTTGTGCGGCTTGATCGGCTTCGAGAAGTTTTTCCTGTACCGTCATATTGCTAGACATAACGCGGTTTTGACTGCCTTCTTGTCTACTGATGCTAGCAATATTCGCGAAGCGTCTGGCTTGATTGGAGATATAACTAGCTTCGTCGGGTGTTAGTTCTGTTGCCCGTAGGTTGATGGCAACAGCGACAGGTGTGGGATGGCTAGCTAGGGCGCGAAATAAATCCTGAAAATCATTAGCATGGGGGATCCATGGATAGATACAAACACCTGTCGCGTCAGGGACTTCTTTGCTACTAATGGTTTGCAGTGCAGTATTGCCACGCCGCAGTTCACCGATTTGTCCATCGTTAGCTGGTAAAAATGGCAATCGTAAAAGGGCTAATTGGTCGGAATTTTCGCAAGCTTCGAGGGGATAGCCGCTAGGAAATGTATCGCGGACTTTGTTAAAGAAATTCCTTGCGACGCTGATGGTTTCAAGCTCGTTCTGTCCTTCAGTTTTGCCGACTAAGCCAAATACTAGGTTTTGCGATCGATCACCACTAGCGATGATCCGTAAACTGAGCGTAAAACGACTATCGCCATGCAGTTGTTGCACCCAGCGTTGTTGAGCTTGGAGTAAGGTATTCAGCGCGGTTTCGTAGCTCATGCCTGTGCGAAACTGTTCCTGTGAGATCACATCAGGAATCGCGGGGATCATTGCGCCCCAAAAGGCGGCAGTACTTTGTTGTTCGGTCTGCTCAACTGCGATCGCAGGTAAGTAGCTTTCTTCCCATTTACTTAATGCTGAGATCATTGCGTTGGTTCCATAATGTATATAACTTTTGCTTACTTGAAGGGAATATACTCAACTGCATTAACCCATTCACTAGGCTCTGAAGCCTTGGCAATCAATTCTAAATCTTTAACAAATTGCCCAATTGTGCCACCGAGTTGATGCCCAAAAATTAATCCTGTAAATTGTTTTCTGTCAACTTGCCAAGTTTCTGCTAAAACTCGAAAACGAATATCTTGAGTAAAGAGAACACGTTGAAGTTGGGTTACTCTTTCTAAAAGCTTATCATCGGGCAATTCTCTAGTTTCATCATCAAATGCTGTCAACACATCCACACCCCGACGGCGTAATTGTACTGTTATTGCTTGAGGGACATGGACATCCATATAAAGAGCGATCGCCATTTTATAGAAGCCCTCTCGCTTTCATGCGGTTGTAAAATGGCGATCGCGCTGATTGATTGACAATTTGTTGAGCTTGTTCCCATTCTTCTCTAATTTCTTGATCGATTTCTTCTTGATGATCGAAGTAATAACCCATTGCAGCATAAGCTTCAGATAGGTTTAGGTAGGGATGTTGACGGCAGATTTCGTCCACTGACCAGCCATAGGCAATGTAGTCCATGACTATTTGCGCTACGCGAATGCGTGGTATTCGTTGCAATCGGGCTGGCTGGTTGGCGCTTTTTTCGATATGGGGATAACTCAGGGCTAACATAATATTGTTTCCTTTTACGTCTATTCGACTGCTACAGATAAATGGCTTTCTTCCTATTTACTTAATACTGCAATCATTCTAATAATCCAATTTACTTATCTATAGATTTTGGCATTGTATGTGTAGTTAGTGCTAGGTGGCAAACTGAATACTACTGGCAAGAAGGAGGTGGTTTCACCTGATTCTATTTTTCTCATATAGTTCCACTCAATATCTTGATATATAGCTTTAACAGTTACTATTCTCATTTCACCCGCATTAGTAACAAATTCAACCCTAACGTTATCAAAACATTTTAACCCGCCATTAATACCAAATGCCCCAATATTTTCACCTCTACTTCTAGGCTGACATTTTAAATCTGACTCAAAGACTTCTTGATAAGGAAATGTGGGTTTGCCGATACCTATAAAGTACTGAAATGTTTGACTTGCTCGCTCTTTCATAATGAAAGACTGATTTGGCTTTAAGTTCACGAACGTTAATTGTTGAGATTTTAACCACGTATTTATATCGTTGAAATAACCATCTTCAAAATTTATTGCACCTTCAAAGGTGAGTGTTCTATCCGATTTAGAGGTATTTTTGAAGGTTACTAGAATTGGGACTTTATCAATATAGCCATCTTTGTCTAAATCTTGGGGACAACCACTACTACTGATAATAACTTGATAAAAATTTTGTTCTTTGTCGCACGATACACCAATCTTCTTTGTCCCAGAGAAGCTTGGCTCCAAAACAATTGCGTCACCTACTTCTATATCACTAATACTTGACTTGAGATAACTTTGAAAAGCTCTAGCCTTATCGATATTACTAAACGTAGCTAATTGAATCTTCTTAACACCTTGGCTTTCTTGTTGAACAGAATTTTGACATAGCTTTTTCTTCACTTCCTCTAAACGTGCATCGCTATAGCCTATATAGACTGGATACATTTCAGGTATTTGGTTGGAATTCTGGGATGGAACTTTGTCACCGCAATATACTTGAGGGAATGATGTTGATACAGATACAGCAGAGATATCTTTGAAAGAAAGTCTAGAATTTATCAAATTCCAAATACCTAAACCCAGTATAAAAACAAGCAAAGTTCCACCTGCACCAATTAGCGACCACACCCATATCGGCAGTTCTGGCTTTTGCGGTGGTGGTGGATTATACATACCGTTAATACTTGCTTGTAACTGGTTGATTAATCCCAAGATTACTATGATTTGGCATCTTTGTATTTAGAAAAACATCAATAAAATTTTATTATTTCATAACCGCGTAGGGACAAATTATTGATAAAAGCAAAGAGGGTTGAGCATTTGCGTTCAAGATCTTTTGTGGTGAGCTTGGAGATTGTGGCGCAAATGTCCAACCCCTAAAGGTTTATGAATGATCTCTGGGTTGCGAGATATCTGCGGCTTTCGGTTCAGAGACGGGCGAGATGCGATCGCTACTAATACTATTGTGGGGCAGAGGCTGTTTGGCGATCGCAGCTTCGATATTCTCAGCCATAATTGCGCGGGGAACTGCGCCTGTGGTGTCACCGATCGCTTGATTAGTAGGATCTAAAAAAATAAATCGGGGAATGCCATCGACGCGATATTTGGTGATCTCTGGTAACCATTTGGTGTTGTCTATATTCAGCATCACAAAATTCATGCGATCACGATATTCATTTTCCAGCGACAAATTATCTGCCGCCATGGACTGACAACTCGAACACCAATCTGCGTAAAACTCGATCGTGGTGGGTTTGTCATTTGCTAAAGCTTGATCAATCGGCAGTGCCGCCGCCGCCACTGCATCTAGTGATGTGCTGCTTTGTTGGGCTTGAAAGCCAAAAAATAGGGCTGTGGTTAGTAGGATCGCTGCGATCGCTACTAATAAATTTCGTAATTGATTAGAACTAGTAGGATTTGAACTAATTGGATTTTCTGGATTCATAACGATACCTTACGAAAATTACTATTCCCATTATGCCGAGCAGGGTTTGCTCTATGCTAAAGCAATTCTAAAACCCAACAGATAGTTGCGGCACTTCGTGCCGCAACTATCTAAAAACTGTAATTACACAATTAAGGTATGAGTAATTCTGAGAATTCCTTTGATTCATCGCAATATGACCTCACGCAAACCAAGCTAACTTTTAGTGAAAAGATCGCCTATGGTGCAGGAGATCTCGGTACTTCGATCACCACCAATCTGCTCTCATTCTTTTTATTATTCTTTTTTACCAACGTGGCTGGACTCGATCCCGCCCTTGCAGGACTGGTGCTATTAATTGGCAAAGTTTTTGATGCGATTAACGATCCGATTATCGGCGTACTTAGCGATCGCACTAAATCAAAAATGGGAAGGCGATTGCCTTGGATGATCTACGCGGCGATTCCATTTGGGTTGTCATTTTTGGCGCAATGGCTCGTGCCTAGCACCGACAAAATGGTTCTCTTTTGGTATTACGTGATCGTGGGCATCGTCTTTAATACTTTCTTCACAGCGGTTAACCTTCCCTATACCGCGCTCACGCCTGAAATCACCCAAGATTACAACGAACGGACTAGTCTAAATACTTTTCGGTTTACCTTTTCCATTGGCGGCAGTATTCTCTCTCTTTTTATTGCCCAATTAATTTTTGCATTTTTCAAAGATCCAGCCCGTCAAGTTGGTGGTTGTAATGCGGGTGGAATGCAATATATTGTGCTGGGTGCAGTCTGCGCGATTATTTCCAGTGTCTCGATTTATTGGTGTGTTTGGGGAATTAAAAGGAGAGCGATCGCAAGTGATCGGCATCGACTTTATAATGAATCCCTTGATGCGGACACCGAAGAACTGAGCTTCTTTGAGCAACTAAAAATTGTCTTTAGCAATCGTCCATTTCTATTCGTGATTGGCATTTACTTCTGCTCATGGCTGTCGTTGCAAATCACGGCTTCGATCATTCCCTATTTTGTTGTCAATTGGATGAAGATGCAAGAGAGTGATTTTATTCTGGTGACGATCGCAGTTCAAGGTACAGCACTGTTGATGTTGCCAGTATGGAGTGAAATTAGTAAAAGATTTGGCAAAAAAGCGGCTTACTTTATGGGTTCAGGAATTTGGATTATTGCCCAAGCAGGATTGTTTTTCTTGCAGGAAGGGCAGGTTGTCATGCTCTATATCTTAGCGATCATGGCAGGTTGTGGCGTTTCCACGGCTTACCTGATTCCTTGGTCGATGATTCCTGATGTTACTGATCTTGATGAACTAGAAACAGGGCAACGCCGCGAAGGGATCTTTTACGCCTTCATGGTGCTATTGCAAAAGTTCGGACTAGCGGCTGGATTATTTTTACTTGGGCTAGGTTTGTCATGGGCGAAATTTAAAGAGAGCGTGCCTTGTCAGCCTTTACCAACTCAGCCAGATTCCGCACTATTTGCAATCAGAATTGCGATCGGACCTCTGCCCACAATCGCCTTGATTATTGGCTTAGTCTTGGCATACTTCTATCCAATTACTCGTGAAGTGCATACAGAGATATTGATGCGTCTTGCGGAAAGAAGAAGACAACAATAGTTTTTTGGGTTTGAGTGCAAAGCATTTTCTGGTAGTGTCATGAATTATTCGCGCCCTTAACGCTTTATAGAAACAAACTTGTAGGGGTTGAGCATTTGCGCCAACATTTTGATACTCCCTACCATCATTTCGATCCGCAAATGCTCAACCCTTTGCGCTTTCACCGATAAATTGTCCCTGCGTTGCGAGTTTAGGGCAAAGCATTCCCAAATTATGATTATCTAAAAACTTATAGATTTCTGTGGGAATGCTATGCCCCTACATCGGATCATCTGGAGCGCGAATAATTCATGACACTAATCATTTTTTTAACTTGCATACTCAGATTCATTGCGATCGCTATCTCGCTCCATCTCCATTTCTAAGATTGAGGTAGATTGCTGCGCCTCTAGAAAATAAATAATGTCTTTGCGCGGATCGACCTCACCAGTTTTAATCCGCAGATTATCGCCAACCTGAATCTGACGCGTAATTCGCATCGGTAACTTCAAACCTAAATCTTCGATCAGGACAAGAGCCAATTTCTCATTTTCACGCAGCCAGTCCAGCATCAATGCTTCCCAAACCACGTCTTTGTTGCGGCGCAAATACTCTAAGCTCCAATAACGCACCGACTGCTTCTCCACCTGATTTGCATCCCAAATCGCAGGATCGATCGCTTGCAAAATCGCAGTCAGCATTTCCGCTGTAAATGGCAAAGGATCTTCACGTAAGAAAGCTTTGATTTGCCAATGGGCTAGCAAGTCGCTGTAACGACGGATCGGCGAAGTCACCTGTGCATAAGCATCAAGCCCTAAACCTGCATGGCGCGAGGCATATAGCCCCAGCGAACCTTTGGTCATGCAGCGACAAATCGCAAATTCGCGCACGGGTCCCGATGGCAATTGCATCAAGGTATCGAGCGGTGGTAATTCTGGTTGTTCTTGGTAGCGATAGGGGATCGGAATATTATTGGTTTGGGCAAATTTAGCCGCAACTTCACCCGCAAGGATCATCATCTCGGCAACTAATTGACGCGAGAAGGTGTCTTCGATCAGTTCCAAGCTCAAGCGATCGCCATCTTTAGAATCTACCTTAACGCTAGTATCAGGTAAATGAATTTCGATCGCACCCTGCTCACCTCGCCATTTTTTGCGAAGACGGGCATAGTTGGCAAGCTGCTCAAGATCATCTTCCACGCCTAGTTGCAGCATTTCTTCGACATCTTCATAGGTGAGGCGATAGTTGGGCTTCACCAAGCTTGCCATGATCTCGTAATTTGCGATCGCACCCACTGCGTCAAGATCAACCGCAAAGGACATCGCATGACAGACTTTACTCTCGATTAAACTCATTGGACCAGTCGCCAAATCCATCGGGAACATCGGGATTACGCCTGTGGGCAGATACACACTGGTTCCGCGCTTACGAGCATCGCGATCCAAAGCACTCTCAGGATCGAGCCATCGCGTCGGATCGGCAATATGCACCCAAATGCGTTTACGACCATCGGCTAGCGTCTCAATGCTCAGCCCATCATCAATTTCGGTGGTGCTAATATCGTCAATCGTATATACATGCAGATGCGTGAGATCGCGCCGCAACTCTCCCATATTGTCAGGGATTGGCGCAGTAAAGCATTCTTGAGCGGCGGCAATCAATTCATTGGCAAACCGAATCGGAATTTGACTACGCAGTAAATTGAGGTTTTCATGTTCGCCCCAAATGCCGAGATCAACGAGCATTTGGAAAGCTGCTTGTTCATTTTTAGAGCGCTTAGCAAAGCTCAAAAGCTCTTGAGCAGCCGCTTTGTCTGAGGCTTCATCACCATGCAGAGCATAACGCTCTAGACAATCTAGCCGACTGCGATCGCTAGTTGTCCATGTCACATCACCACCTGCAAGTTTGTCAGAAATCTTTTGCTGAAACTCTTCAATCAATTTAGCGCGTTGGGCGGCGGCTTCCGCTTGATGTTTTAACTCTGAGACTTGAGAAAGCGATCGCGGCTCATAGAGATCACCCTTTTGCTTAAAATAAATTTTGTCATTACTTAATAAGAAATAGGAAGCGTAAGAAGTAACCGCCGATAATTCTGAGAACAGAAGATTAGCAAGATCGTTGGGGCTAGTCGCTTGGCTATCTTCAATCAATATTTCCCATGCGACTTCGAGGCTAGAAGGATCGAGAAACTTTTCGATTTTTTGCAAAAATGAGGGGATTTGCAGATATGTAAAACTGGCGATCGCATCACTAACTTTAATGATGTAATTAATTTCGCGGGGATGGATGGTGTGGGTATTGCCATTTTCATCGATCGCTTGAAAATGTTTTTTCCCTTCAGGGCGATCAATTACGACAAGGCGGCGATCGCCATGCAATTTAATTTCAACTAGCGTACCTTTTTCCAAAATTGCCCCTTGTCCACCAATGCCAAAAATTTCCTTTAGTATTCTACCGTTTTATCTAGCTGTCGCCATACAAACAAAAAACAAGAGGCGGCGCATTGCGCCGCCTCTTGTTAAGTAAAAACGTTATGGATTTAAACAATTTCATATTGCATGGAGTTGGCGATCGCACCAACAGCCGAAGCTGCGATCGCAGGTTGGTAATCGCTAAAAGCTTCTAATGTCGATTTTACTGGTTGCTTGGGAGATGCAATCATCGCAGTTCCCAAAACCAGCAAGGCAATACTAGATTTAAGGCTAAAAATGCTATTCATCTTCATATTCCTCCTACAATGTCGTTCCAACGATACTAAATGACTCAAAATCGCGTCTTTTTGTTTCTTAAAACCTAATTTGAGTTGCATTTGCAAGTCTGTCAAACACAGAGTAACTCTTAGGCTAGGTACAAACAATTATCTCAATGCTGCTCATCATAATCGGATAGCTTGGATAAGAATGTAATTTGGATACCAAATCTTGAGTGATCTTAGTCACAATCAAGACTAGTCACTGTTTAACCTTATGGGTTTTGTTGAAAATGGAAAATCCCTAAATGGGTGTGTAGTTTGGTAGTAGTGTCATGAATTATTCGCGCCCCAGATGATTCCTTGTAGGGGCAAAGCATTCCCACAACAATCTATAAGTTTTCAGATAATTTTTATTGGGGAATGCTTTGCCCTAACCTCGCAACGCAGGGACAATTTATCGGTGAAAGCACAGAGGGTTTAGCATTTGCGTTTCAAGATGATCGTAGGGAGTATAAAAATATTGGCGCAAATGCTAAACCCCTACAAATTTTTGTTTATACGGACTGCGAATAATTCATGACACTAACTTTAATTTTGGGGATAGAGTCTTTTGATGAAGCGATTAATTTGTGATTGGGCGTGAGCCTTAGCTTGTGCAGAATTAGTAATGGCAAGAGCTGCAATATCAGGGCTAGTCGGATTTATCGCTGAATTAATTTGCTCATCATCAACAACTTCAGCAGATTCTAATGATTGCTCTGCGATCGCATCAGTAGGAATTTCTAACTGAGTTTCGGTAACTGTGCGCTCAACCGAGTTAGCGATGACACTCTCAGCCGTTGCCGTCACACTTGTATGGACATAAGTTTCTGTGGTTGATCGCTCAACGATGTTTTCAGAAATACTATTAGCAGTATTCAGATTTGCTTGGCTAAAACCGATCGCCTGTCCGAGATGATTGGCTAAAGGTTTTGCCGATGAATAGGTATGTGTAAATAAATGATTTGTCGGTGAAGTGTATGTGTTATTAATCTCTAATTCTTGGGCGATCGCAGGACTCGCTTCTTTCTCGATCGCAGTCTGCTCCAAACCACTTATCAAAGAACAAGGCGGCACGATTGCGCCTTTACCAATTACCGCTCGCACAATCGAACTCGAAGCACCAATACAAGCCCCTTCCCCAATTTTGCTAGTTCCATAAACCAGCACCCCAGCCCCTAAATTTGCGCCCGCCCCAATTTCTAATAGTCCACCTTGGGCATGAAGCACGGCTCCCATGCCAATACAAACACCCGCTGCGATCGTAATCTTGCCACCCTGATCGGCTTGGATTAATACGCCCGATGCGATCGCAGCAGTCTGATCGATCACTACATCACCACAAACATAGGAGCGAAAATCTCCGATCGGTTCTAAAGGTGGTAAGTAGTTCGATTGCATGACTTTATATATTCTCTAGTTCACATAACAGAGAACCTCGCTTTGCGAGGTTCTCTAAACACGCTATTTAGCAGGACGGTGAATGATGCCTTCAAATACGCGACGCTTTGCTTTGGTGTCAATACCTAGCAAACGCACATACTCATCACCATGCTCAGCCAAACAAGCTTCCAAAGCCCGAATTACTTCAGACTCATTGGACGCTGCGATCGGTGAACAGCTAAACCAAGAGCTAGTACGGAAATGGCGCTCATCAGCATGTTCAGTGCCAATGCGATAGCCCTGAGACAAGAGTTGACGGATGCGAGACATCATGTCTGCGCTAATTTTGCCAGCACTACCACCACCATAGGAGCTATTGCTAGAGTTGCTAACTTTAACCGCAGTGCGAGTCGCGGTGATCGGTTGACCACCTGGGCGATGTACAAGCAATTCCACAACGCGGCGTTTTGCCTTGGTATCAACGCCAACTAGACGCACATATTCATCACTATATTCAGCAATGTAGTTCTCTAAAGCTGCGATCGCGGCCGATGCATTATGCGCCGTGATTGCAGGTAGAGTCTGCCAAGAAGTAGTACGGAAATGACGCTCATCGGCATGTTCAACACTGATGCGATGTCCTTGCGCCAAAAGTTGACCAACTGTGGCTGATAGGTCATTGGCAACACCTTTGCCATTGGTAGCACGAGGAGCGCTATAGCTAGCTGAAGAGCCATTGCCATTAGAATTACCAATACTTACAGCCGCGCCATCAGCACGCTGAATGATCGTCTCGACTACACGGCGCTTTGCCTTAGTATCCACGCCAACCAAACGCACATACTCGCCTTCATGCTCGGCAAGAATGGTATTTAATGCTGCAATCACAGTCGATTCGTTGGATGCATCGATCGCAGGACCAGTCATCCATGCGGCGGAACGAAAACGACGGGCATCAGCATACTCAGTACTGATCCGATAGCCTTGAGCAAGCAGTTGACGCACTTGCCCCGAAATGTCTGCACTAGCAGCGCCGTTAGAAGTTGCTTTGGGTGCGCTATAGCCGTTGCTAGATCCATTGCTGGAAGCTGAATTACTGATGATTACAGGCTTGTCGGTAGGGCGTTGAATAATAGATTCTGAAACACGGCGCTTTGCTTTAGGATCAACCGCAACCAAGCGGATATATTCGCCTTCATGTTCAACTAAGGCAGCTTGTACAGCAGTAATTACTGTTGTAGCTTCAGATGTATGTGGAATAGGATGAGATTGCCAAGATCCACTGCGGAAGTGGCGTTCATCGGCGTACTCAGCCGCAACATGGTAGCCCTGAGCTAAAAGTTGTCTTATTTGCTGCGATAAATCCCCATTCATAGGTTCGTTCCTCTGTGCGTTTGTATTAGTGCTTGTAAAATTTATATTGGTCTGACTAGTCTGATTAAAATCTTGCGTATTAACTTGCGGATTAACGCTTGGTTGTGGCGAGTTCTGTTGTTGTTGGCGAATCGGTGTAATGCAGGCAATATCAGCAGCACAGCGATACCCTTGTCTCAAGGACTCGTTGATACCGACAACATGACTCGCAAATTTTTGGTCTGACTCCCGCACATTTGGTAGCAGATCGGCTTGTTGCTGCGTTGTAATCACTGCACCAGAAGGAACATATTTACCCGCAGGAATTTCTACATCTTGGACAAGTGCATGTAAGGAAATAATGCAGCCGTCACCGACTCGCGCATTAAATACCGTCGAGCGGAACCCGATAAAGCAATTATTGCCAACATAAGCTGGTCCATGGATCAGAGCCATATGGGTGATCGAGGTGCTATCACCAATCCAGACGGAGTATTCTTTGCCGTCGTCGCCAACCACACGACCTTTTTCTAAACCATGAATAACCACACCATCTTGGACGTTCGTACTATTACCAATGTGAAAAGGATTACCCTCGTCAGCACGAATCGATGTGCCAGGGGCAATCAAAACATTAGCGCCGATATAAACGTCGCCAATTAGATTGGAAAAAGAATGAACGTAGGCGGATGGATCGATTTTGGGTTCTGCCAAATTCCTAGACCAAGGTGTAGGGGGGGCAGCAAAGCTACGAACTACCATAATGAATCTGCACTTCTAAGCTTTACCTATATCTCGACTGTCAAAATCGAGAGTATAAGAACTTAAAAGCGCTCCTCCAAATAACAACTTGAGCGACAACGTTGGAGAACTATTATTTACTAGCGCTATAGCATTCTCTCACTATATTTTTTGCTGTAGAGAGTGCGATCGCTCAGGCTAACTGTGTCGATAATACCGATAACAGCCGCATCGATCGGACGGTTTTCACTGTCTCGCACTTGTCTTGCACCACTACCACGGGTAAATAGCACCCACTCATCTATGCCAGCACCAACTGTATCAGTAGCAACTTCATAGTCTGGAAGTAACTGCCCTTGCAGATCAACGAGTTGCAAAAGCAGAAACTTAGTTCCAGATAAATTGGACTCTTTGTAGGTACTGACGACCGTACCGCAAACTTTAGCGATTTGCATATTGTTATAAGTACGTGAACAGATGTGGAAGCGGACAAGTCAATTGCGAAACCAATACGAAACCAATACGAGACTACTTCGACACACTAAACCTAAAGTGCAAGGGAAAGCGAAAGGCGATCGCGCTAGTTAAGCCCTAACTATGGACGGTTCATCGGACGGATGGAGTTAACATTGTCACGGAACTGCTCAACTTCTTCGGTGTAGCGAATAGGTAGAACATACTCAAGGTTTTCGTGAGGACGCGCAATGATGTGGGTGGAAAGGACTTGACCGCCGTTTACACGCTTGACGGACTCAGTACCTGCTGCTACTGAAGCTTGTACTTCAGATACATCGCCACGAACGATAACGGTGACGCGACCACTACCGATCTTTTCGTATCCAACTAAGGTGACGCGAGCTGCCTTGACCATGGCATCTGCTGCTTCTACTACGGCTGGGAAACCAAGGGTTTCAATCATTCCAACTGCGATCGCCATAATTCATGTTCTCCTAGAAAAATAAATAATGAAACAACGAAAATTAATGAAAATTAAGTCTTTTGATACTTTCTTTGAAAAGCCTTTTTCAGACAATTAGAAAAATCTATCAAATAAAACAAGTCTAAAAAGCAAATTGTTCTACTTCTCGCGTATAGCGAATCGGTAGTACGTACTCTAAGTTTTCGTGTGGTCGAGCAATGGTGTGAGTCGAAACAACTTCGCCCCCATTAACCCGATTTGCACCCTCAACTCCAGCAGCGATGGATGCTTTCACCTCAGAGATATCACCTCTGATGATGACAGTTACCCGTCCACTACCAATTTTCTCGTAACCCACGAGGGTAACACGAGCAGCTTTGACCATGGCATCCGCCGCTTCTACAATGGCGGGAAAGCCTCTAGTCTCGATCATTCCAATAGCGATCGGCATAATTTAAGCTAGTATCCTTACGAATCTCTAAAAAACTGAAGTTCTCGCGGTTGTATCCATCAAAAGATGTAGATGCACGAGCGCAACTATTGATCTTAGCTACGATCGGTTCGCTTGAAACATCAAATTTCAAATTTTTAATGCAAAATAAAAAATGAGATGACGCTTGGCGCACTTTTGCAACTACTAGTTTGTAGTAGCTTTTCGCAGCTAATTTACAGATATTTTTTGACTTGTTGCTGCAATTAGTTACTCAAACAATAATTAAAAAATAATCGTTTGAGTATTTATTACTACAGATACAGCCATCTTGAATCTGGATAATCAGAGATAATGGATAATATTAATATATTTACATCTATCTTTAAATATCTACGATAGCGAGTGGCGGCACATTTGACAATTTGACACTCCTCGCGCCGAAGCGACGAGGATTCTTGGACTCACTATTGCCTGTAGGACTTGTCCTAACATGGTCTTATTTAGTGATACCTAGTATTACAACTAGCTTCTCAAGCGTGAATTTCCGTATGCCCTGCGGTATTTCACACATTCTAATATAAAGCCGTACTAGAAGCATATGGTTTTAACCCCCTTTTTTGATAACCCACCATGATAAATTCAAATAGTGGATATAATCTGGGCTTATTTTCTTGACAATGCAAGGTTTCAAGCCTCAAATTGTTTTGGAGAATCAATTTTATATTGGCGCGTCAAAGACGCGGCAATATAAATTAGAGAATCTTTAACGATCGCCGATTGAAATAGTTTCTACTTCGGCAATTTCTAGAGTAGGTAATTGTACTAATTCTCTTTCTTGTTCTTGTAAAGCAATCATCGGAATATTCACAGGTATTGGTGATTCGATCCAATATTCTGAAGTTGGTAAAGTTTCTTCAAGATCATCAAGAGGTCGAGGAATAATCATTAAGGTATGAAACTCACCAATGCGTTCGGCTTCATACATCCCTGCTTCGATTGCGATCGCAACATCAGCGACGTTACCGCGAATAATTGCTGTACATAGTCCTGCGCCGATCGTTTCATAGCCTGATAGATGTACATCTGCTGACTTCAACATCATGTCGGCAGCTCCCACCATCGCGGGGAATCCGCGTGTTTCGAGTAAGCCGATCGCTTGATTGCTGAGACGGCTATAGCGCCCATCGGTCAATTGACTCAGGCGGGTGCTAATGGGTAGAATTGCCTCTAGATTCGGATAGGGACGGGGAATCACAATCGTGGAGACTAATTGCCCAAATTCTCTAGCAGTTTCGGCTCCAGCCTCGACCGCCATGCGGACATCGGTAATCTGACCGCGCACGATCGCTGTACAAAAGCCGTTACCAACTTTTTCATATCCGACTAGTCTCACTGTCGCCGACTTGAGCATCATGTCAGCAGTGCCCACGATCGCAGGGAAACTAATAGTTGAAACCATTCCCAAAGCACTTCCTGAGAGATCGATTCTTTGAGATGGGCTACTAGACATTAGCTAACACAATAATTAAAAAAATTTTACGATAGAGCCTAAAGCTCTGAACATTACTCTGTATCTTAACTGATATAGCAATCCTAATTCATTTGCAAGAAAGACAAGGGGCTTAAGCCCCTTGTTATGGACTAGCAGTTCTCACGAATCATTTAGGATTGCTAAATGATTCGTGAGAACTGCTGAAAATGGTCTAAAGTTTACCTGTCAGAATAGTTATGCTTAGATCAGCGGTCCAGTAAGTAACTTTTCGGATATCTTGGGGATATGGAGTGATTAGGATCTGAAAACCCATAGTATAGACTAATAAATTTTAATGCTTGCGTTCACAATGGTCTGAAAATAGGAAAATGCAACTGCCTGAAGTCTTGCCTAAAAAAGAGTACATCTTAGTTATAGATGATACGCCGCCTAACTTACATTTGCTAATAACCATGTTGACCCGTAGAGGTTATCAAGTACTTGGTGTAAGTGATAGCTTAAAAGCAGTTTCCACCGCACAGACTGAAATGCCTGACTTGATAGTTTTGGATATTAATATGCCCAACATCAATGGGTTTCAGGTCTGTGAACAGTTAAAATC
Organism: Pseudanabaena sp.; assembly: GCA_043755885.1. Taxonomy (GTDB): domain Bacteria; phylum Cyanobacteriota; class Cyanobacteriia; order Pseudanabaenales; family Pseudanabaenaceae; genus Pseudanabaena. The sequence continues at coordinate 15,566 of JAYUSC010000198.1, forward strand.
TAGCGATCACACTCATGATATCCCAGTGATTTTCATTAGTGCGCGGGACGAAGTTTTAGACAAAGTACAAGCATTTGCGGTGGGCGGCGTTGACTATATCACTAAGCCATTTCAAATTGCGGAAGTACTAGCCAGAGTCGAGAATCAGCTTACATTACGAAGATTACAAAGACAGCTACAAGAACAAAATGAACAACTCAAGCAAGAAATTGATAGTCGGATTATTGCGGAAACTTTACTACAAGAGGCTAATGAAAAATTAGGGCGATTAGTTAATTTAGACGGTTTAACTCAGCTTGCCAATCGCCGCTGCTTTGATGAATATTTAGAGCAAGAGTGGCAGAGACTAGCTAGAGAACGTTTGCCTTTGTCTTTGATCATGTGTGATATCGATTTTTTTAAAAACTATAACGATACCTATGGGCATGTGGCGGGGGATGATTGTCTACGCAAAGTTTCGCTTTTGATTAAGCAATCTGTACGCCGTCCTGCGGATTTGGTAGCGCGTTATGGCGGCGAGGAATTTGTGTTGGTGTTGCCGAATACTGACATAGAAGGCGCGATCGCAATTACGGAGGTTATTCGGCTAGGGCTACTAGAGTTAGCAATTCCCCACGATGATTCCGCAGTTAGCGCTCATGTGACTCTAAGTATGGGAGTGACCTCTTTGGTTCCTGTGACCGATTCTCACCCTTCCGTGTTACTTACTGCCGCTGACTATGCGCTTTATCGGGCGAAAGAGCTAGGTAGAAATCAAACTTACCAAATAGGCTAATAAAAAAAAGCGACGCGAAGCGCCGCCTTTTTTAAAATTCATCGTTTTGAGAAGAACTAGAATCGCGTCTCAACAAATTATCAATATCCTGCCAATTCACAAGACTCGCGATCGCATCTTGGACTAGCTGACCTTTGTGTAAGCAAATTAGCCGATCGCACCATGTTTGAACTAAATCGAGCTGATGATTGATCATCACCACGGTTACGGGTTGGGGGAGTTGGGTTAACTCAGTTAACACATCTAGCAATAAATGTGATAAGCCACGATCTAAAGCCGACGTGGGTTCATCGAGTAATAGTATTTCTGGCTCCATCACTAAGGCTCTAGCGATCGCAACCCATTGTCTTTGCCCCAGCGATAGCTCTAGCTCGGCGCGATTTAGTAATTTGCGATCAAGCTGCAATTTATCTAGCCATTTTTGCGATCGCGCATTAATTTCGCTCTGCGTAAAATTTTGTAACTTTAGAGGATATGCGATCGCCTCGTTCACAGTCATCCCTAATAAGCTCGGCTCCTGTGGAACCAGCAACACGCGCCGCCGCAAAGTTTGAATCGGAATTTCTTGAATATTTTTGCCAGTTAGAGTAATTGTCCCCACCGATGGATCGGTTAAACGATTGAGCAATCGCAAAAATGTCGTTTTCCCCGATCCCGTTGCGCCAATTAGCGCAGTTTTGCGGCCCTTTGCGATCGCAACTGAAATATCCATCAAAAGTGTGCGAAATTTAGTTTGGTAGCTCACTTGATTAGTAGCAATCGCCACATTGTCGGCAAGTATCTGAGATGGTAATGAAACCTTTTGCATAATGTAACTGTCTTTGCGATTAGCGATCGAGAAATTGGGACGCAGCCTTAAATTTATTAAACCCTTTCTCATGCTCAATTAGGGAGAACAATCACATATGTATTTATGGAACCTTTTCAAGAAATTTTCGCTAAAACTGATTAGACAGCCTCGTCAAAAGCGACTTGCATTTTTCTTTGCAGGGTTATGCATTTTCGCCTTAGCTGCTCCCCAACTTGCTCCCGTATTTTCTCAAACAACGCAAGCAACCGTACAGGAGATCCTCGATGGCAATCAAGTTTTTATTCAAAATAGGCAAGCATCTCTCAATGATGTAGCCCAACAGCAACAACAAGTTCGCACTGGTAATTCTAGAACAGCACTTCTGTTTAATACTGGGGCAGTCGCTCGGCTATCAGCTAATTCTGTACTAAGTATTGGGCAATGTGCCAGACTCAAGCAAGGCACAATTTTAATTAATGGTGCAGTCAATGCTTGTACATCTTCGATTACGACAGGTGTACGCGGCACAACTTATTTGCTAGAAGTGGATGAGTTAGGCAACCAACAGGTCAAGGTTCTGGAGGGCGAAGTTATCGTCAAGCGCAACGCAACTCCAATAATTGATGAAGACGCTCAACCCACGACAGAGACTAAACCAACTAATAAACCGACAGTGAAACCCACTGTTTCCAAGCCAACGATTCCTTCAACGCAAAAGCCTAACGTCACTTTGCCAACTAACGAATCTAAGGTGAAACAATTTGCTAGTCCACCGCCCACAGCAAAACCTCCCACCTTAACGCCCACAAATCCTCAGCAAGGACGATCCGTTGATCCATTAACTGGTCAACCAGCTAATGACAAACCAATACTCAAAATTGAGCAGCCTACAACTCCTACTAAGCAACCAGATGAGGTTGTTTTAAAAGCTGGTGAGAAAGTTGAGGTCGCTCAGAGCGGTGGCTTAGGGTTAATTCAACAACTAACCGAAAATGAGTTTGTGAGTTTACTCAAAGGCAATTTATTTGAGGGTTTTACTAACCAAATCCCTGGCATTGATAAAGTTCGTGCAGTTTTTAACGGACTATTCCCAGGCGTAAACTTTCCCATTTCAATCCCAGGATTACCAATACCAAACATTCCTAGTCTTCCTAGTTTTCCGTTCTAATTTACAGCGCTTTACGCTCTAATATAAACAAAAGCACCTTAAACTTAAGGTGCTTTTTCTATGTTTATTCATGCTTGTGATATGCGCCGAACTTGTTTGCTTTACGAATGCGATCGCCCAATTCCATACCTCACTGCATGGCAATGGCAAAAGCAATTAGTTGAGGAGCGCAAACAAGCTAGACGTGAGGGAATTGATTTACCTGATGTGTTATTACTGGTCGAACATCCTGCGGTTTATACGTTGGGACAAGGATCGAGCTTAGAGTTTTTAAAATTTAGCCCTGATGATCCCAATATCGAATGTCATCGCATCGAGCGCGGTGGCGAAGTGACCCATCATGCGATCGGGCAGTTGGTAGCCTATCCAATCTTAAATCTTGACTACCATCAACATGATTTGCATTGGTATTTGCGCCAACTCGAAGAGGTAATTATTCAAGTATTAGCTAAATTTAATGTGCGATCGCAGCGCATTCAGGGTTTAACTGGCGTTTGGATTGAGAATGCTGGTCAAAACCAAAAAATTGCTCAAGTCGGAATCAAAGTCAGCCAATGGATCACAATGCATGGCTTCGCATTAAATGTGAATATGGACTTATCAGGTTTTGATCGCATTGTGCCTTGTGGCATTACTGATTGCCAAGTTTGTAATCTTAATCAGTTTGTACCTAATGTAGGGGTTGAACAGGTGAAAACTGCGATCGCACAAACTTTTGCCGAAATATTTGATTTAGATAATATTCTTGTAAAACCAGTTGATATTCTGCCCTAAAGGATCTGCGATTTAATAAAGTACCAACTGCCTGTCCTTTATAGCTTTCTCCATAAAAAATCCCCCACGTTGCCGTGAGGGATTTTTTTATTTAACTAGCGAACTAGTTAACCGAAAGCAGTTGCAGTTGAGGCGATCAGGAAAGCAGCATACGTGAGTATGTATCCAATCGTGAAGTGAGCCAAGCCAACCAAACGAGCTTGAACGATGGAGAGAGCCACAGGCTTGTCTTTCCACTGAACCAAACTTGCAAGAGGTGTGCGTTGGTGTGCCCATACAAGAGTTTCGATCAACTCTTGCCAATAACCACGCCAAGAGATCAAGAACATGAATCCAGTTGCCCAAACTAGGTGTCCGAATAGGAACATCCAAGCCCAAACAGAGATGTTGTTCATGCCATAGGGATTATAGCCATTGATCAACTGAGCGGAGTTGAGCCATAGGTAGTCACGGAGCCAGCCCATGATGGTGACAGAGGATTCGTTGAACTGAGCAACGTTACCTTGCCATACACCGAGGTGTTTCCAATGCCAGTAGAAGGTTGTCCAACCAATGGTGTTCAACATCCAGAACATGGCGAGGTAGAAGGAATCCCATGCAGAGATGTCGCAAGTACCACCACGACCAGGACCGTCGCAAGGGAAGCTGTAGCCGAAGTCTTTTTTGTCTGGCATTAGCTTAGAACCACGAGCATCCAACGCGCCCTTAACCAAGATCAAGGTGGTGGTGTGTAGTCCTAGTGCGATCGCATGGTGAACCAAGAAGTCTCCAGGACCAATTTGCAGGAACAACGAGTTGTCACCAGCATTGATACCAGCCAACCAACCAGGCAACCAAGCAGCACCAGTGTTAGCAGGGATACTGCCAGCATTGGAGAGCAATACATCAAAGCCGTAGAGAGCTTTACCGTGAGCGGCTTGAATCCATTGTGCGAATACAGGCTCGATCAAGATTTGCTTTTCAGGAGTACCAAACGCTTGCATTACGTCGTTATGAACATAGATGCCAAGGGTGTGGAAGCCTAGGAAAAGAGATACCCAGCTAAGGTGAGAGATGATCGCTTCTTTGTGCTCAAGCATACGTGCAAGCACGTTGTCTTTGTTAGCTTCAGGATCATAGTCACGAACGAAGAAGATCGCACCGTGAGCAAATGCACCGACCATCAAGAAACCAGCAATATATTGGTGATGAGTATATAGAGCAGCTTGAGTGGTGAAATCCTTAGCGATGAACGCATAGGAAGGCATCGAGTACATGTGCTGAGCAACCAACGATGTGATTACTCCGAGAGAAGCAAGAGCAAGACCGAGTTGGAAGTGCAAAGAATTGTTGATCGTGTCATACAAGCCCTTGTGTCCAGCACCTAATGCACCGCCAAAAGGAGTGCCTTTAGGCGGGTTATGCGCATTCAAGATGTCTTTGATGCTGTGACCGATACCAAAATTAGTACGGTACATGTGACCAGCGATGATGAACAGAACTGCGATCGCCAAGTGGTGATGCGCGATGTCTGTCATCCAAAGAGACTCAGTTTGAGGATGGAAACCACCAAGGAAGGTCAGGATTGCTGTACCAGCACCTTGAGAAGTACCAAACACATGACCAGCCGTATCAGGATTCTGAGCATATACGCCCCAGTTACCAGTGAAGAAAGGCGCAAGCCCTGCTGGATGCGGAGGAACGCTCAGGAAGTTATCCCAACCCACATGTACACCGCGAGATTCAGGAATCGCTACGTGAACCATGTGACCAGTCCAAGCCAAAGAGCTAGCTCCGAACAAACCAGCCAAATGGTGGTTTAGACGAGATTCAGCATTCTTGAACCAAGAAAGGCTAGGACGGAAGCTGGGCTGTAGGTGCAACCAACCTGCGAACAGGAGAACCGCCGCGAATACTAGCATCCAGATTGCGCCAGTAAACAGCTCGGTGTTGGTACGCATACCGATGGTGTACCACCAATGATAAACACCCGAATAAGCGATGTTTACAGGGCCAGCAGCATCAGTTTGAGTGTAAGCCTCAACTGCGGCTTTACCGAAGTGAGGGTCCCAAATCGCATGGGCGATCGGACGTGTAGTGAGAGGATTTTTAATCCATTGCTCGAAGTTACCCTGCCACGCTACGTGAAACAGGTTGCCAGATGTCCACAGGAAGATGATTGCCAAATGTCCGAAGTGTGAAGCAAAAATCTTTTGGTAAAGACTTTCTTCAGTAACACCATCGTGACTTTCAAAATCGTTCGCTGTGGCGATCGCATACCAGATCCGACGGGTTGTCGGGTCTTGTGCGAGAGCCTGGCTAAACTTAGGAAATTTCGTTGCCATAATTACTTCAATTTCTCCGTTAATATTAGCCAAGTGCACCGTAACGGGCTAGGAAGAATGCCCAAGTTGTGGCAATTCCACCTAATAGGTAGTGAGCTAGACCCACTGCACGACCTTGAGTAATGCTCAAAGCGCGAGGAGAAATAGCTGGAGCAACGTTGAGCTTGTTATGAGCCCAAACGATTGACTCAATCAGTTCTTGCCAGTAGCCGCGACCGCTGAACAGGAACATCAGGCTGAAAGCCCAGATGAAGTGAGCGCCCAAGAAAATCAAACCATAAGCCGACAAAGCCGAACCGTAGGATTGAATAACGTTGGAAGCTTGAGCCCACAAGAAGTCACGCAACCAACCGTTGATGGTCAATGCACTCTGTGCAAAGTTACCGCCAGCCATGTTAGTGATTGTGCCACTTGCGTCAACAGTACCGAAAATATCAGACTGCATTTTCCAAGAGAAGTGGAAGATTACAACTGAGATACAGTTGTACATCCAGAAAAGACCGAGGAATACGTGATCCCATGCCGAGACTTGACATGTGCCGCCACGACCAGGACCGTCGCAAGGGAAGCGGAAACCGAGTTCAGCTTTGTCTGGAACCAAGCGAGAACTGCGAGCATAAAGCACGCCTTTCAGCAAGATCAAGACAGTAACGTGAATGGTAAACGCATGGATGTGATGAACCAAGAAGTCAGCCGTACCAAGAGCCATGTGAGCCATTGCAACCTTGCCACCGACTACGAGAGTTTCGCCACCGAAGATGGGGCTAACGCTAGAGTTTAAGTAAGGAGCCGTTGTACCAGCAGCAGCAGCATGGATACCTTGAATCCAGTTAGCGAAGACAGGCTTCAACTGAATTGCGGTGTCAGAGAACATATCTTGAGGACGACCCAATGCACGCATGGTGTCGTTGTGGATGTAAAGACCGAAGCTGTGGAAGCCAAGGAAGATACATACCCAGTTGAGGTGAGAGATGATGGCATCGCGTTGGCGTAACATCCGATCAAGCAAGTTATTTACATTCTTCGCAGGATCGTAGTCACGAACCATGAAGATGCCAGCGTGAGCAGCAGCACCACAAATACAGAAGCCGCCGATCCACATGTGATGTGTAAATAGCGAAACTTGAGTAGCATAGCTAGTAGCAATGTAAGGATAAGCAGGCATCGCGTACATATGCTGAGCGACGATGATGCTTAATGAGCCCAACATTGCCAAGTTAACAGCTAGCTGAGCGTGCCAAGAAGAGGTCAAGATTTCATACAGACCCTTGTGACCTTCGCCAGTTAGAGGTCCCTTGTGAGCTTCTAAGATTTGCTTCATGCTGTGACCGATACCAAAGTTGGTACGGTACATATGTCCAGCGATGATGAAAAGTGTTGCGATCGCAAGGTGATGATGTGCTTGGTCAGTGAGCCACAAAGAACCAGTTTGAGGATTCAAACCACCCTTGAATGTCAAGAAATCTGCATAAGCACCCCAATTCAAAGTGAAGAAAGGTGTTAATCCCTGAGAAAAACTAGGGAAGATTTGAGCCATCAATTCAGTGTTGAACAAAAACTCATGGGGCAGAGGAATCTGATCGGCAGGTACGCCCTTATCAAGGTAATAGTTGATAGGAATCGATACGTGAATCTGATGTCCAGCCCAAGAGAGTGAACCCAAACCGAGCAAACCAGCCAAGTGGTGGTTCATCATCGATTCAGCATTCTTAAACCACTCAAGTTTAGGCGCTGCCTTGTGGTAGTGAAACCAACCTGCGAAGAACATCAAACCGGCCATCACCAAACCGCCAATTGCGGTGCAGAGGAGTTGATACTCCGTGGTGATACCCGATGCTCTCCAAAGGTGGAACAAACCAGAAGTGATTTGAATACCTTGGAAACCGCCGCCAACATCGCCGTTCAAGATATCTTGACCGACAACATTCCAGACCACTTGGGCGCTGGGCTTGATGTTGACAGGATCTGCTAACCAACCTGTGTAGTTAGAGAATTTTGCGCCGTGGTAATACATACCACTAAGCCAGATAAAAATAATGCCGAGATGCCCAAAGTGAGCAGAGAAGATCTTACGGGCAGTATCTTCTTCGGTTGTGAAACTGTCAAAGTCATGCACATTGGCATGAAGATCCCAAATCCATGTGGTGGTTTTTGGTCCCTTCTTAAGGGTGCGGTCGAAGTGACCAGGTTGTCCCCACTTCTCAAAAGAAGTAGGTACTACGTCACGATCAACCGTTACCTTTACCTCTGTGTCTGGCTTTTGAGGAGTCATTGTCATGTAAATTTTCCTCTCTCAGACTGTTAAGACAAAGTAGATTAAACGATTTCGGCTAGTTCTCTCATAGGGCTGAATCTATGAATGAGATAAGGACTGCTTTAACAAGAGAAGCTGAGCCACGATGTCGTAATTATAGATTTACGTTTGTATCGGTTTAAGCTCTTTGTAACAATTGTTTAGAATGTCCTAAATTAGCCCAATCCTTGACTCTGCAATAAATTTAGGCAAATAGGTCGAATTGATTAAGTCAACAAGCTCTACATTTTTCTTAACAAAAGTTTATTTAGCTTGTAAACATCGGGTTTTACACCCTGTTTGGGTACTGCTCTTGATAATTACGCTAAAAACTGTAACGCCCGCTAAGTGGGCGTTACAGTTTTTTCGTTCTGGTTTTTTAATTTTGCCGAGGTACTACAAATTCAAACCCATAAGGTTGCGCCCCCGCAGGGGCGCAACCTTATGGGTTTAGTTAGTTAAAGGTTTTCCAAGCTTTGAAATTGTGAAAAGGCTAAGATAGGCTTGCAAAGGTAGCCAGTGATGACTGGTGCTATGGAGGATGTTATGCCTAGTGATTTGCCCAAAAGTTTTCTCGATCAGTTACGTGAAATGACAGTTGTGGTTGCCGATACAGGGGATATCCATGCAATTGAAATGGTCAAGCCTCAGGATGCAACCACAAACCCATCTTTGATTACAGCGGCGGCGCAAATGCCCCAGTATCAGGAAATTGTCGATGAGACGCTCCTCGAAGCAAGAACTGAACTTGGTAAAGATGCTAAGCCTGCTCAAGTGGTTTCTCTGGCTTTCGATCGCTTGGCGATCGCATTTGGGATCAGGATTTTGCAAACTATTCCTGGCCGTGTCTCGACTGAGGTGGATGCGCGTTTGTCCTATGACACGATCGCAACTCTAGAAAAAGCTCATTATTTAATTTCGCAATATGAAGCTCATGGCATTTCTCGCGATCGCATTCTGATTAAAATCGCCTCAACTTGGGCGGGGATCAAGGCGGCGGAGTCACTTGAGAAAGAAGGGATTCATTGCAATTTGACATTGTTGTTTGGGTTGCACCAAGCGATCGCCTGTGCCGAATCGGGAGTGACCTTAATTTCGCCCTTTGTCGGACGGATTCTCGATTGGTACAAAAAAGATACAGGTCGCGATAGTTATCCTGCTGCCGAAGACCCGGGTGTATTGTCGGTTGCAAAAATTTATAACTACTATAAAAAGTTTGGTCATAAAACTGAAATTATGGGCGCGAGTTTTCGCAATATGGGCGAGATCGTGGAACTGGCGGGTTGTGATTTGCTGACGATTTCACCTGCTTTGCTTGATGAGTTACACCATACTCAAGGTGAACTAGTACGCAAGCTCGATCCTGCGATCGCAGCTCAGTCAGATATCGCTCAGATTCCGATGGACAAGGCTGCTTTTGAGGCGATGCACGCAAGCAATCGCATGGCTTCCGAGAAACTTGATGAAGGGATCAAGGGTTTCTCCAAAGCGCTCGTTACTTTAGAGGAGTTACTAACTGAGAGACTAGCTAAACTCGAAGAGCCAGTACTCGCCGCAGTTTAGGAGTAGGGTGGGCAATGCCCACCCTACTTTGCTTGTTGCTATAATTGCCAATATGTCGCCACAATTGCCAATAGATACTATATTTCCTAGCAAAAATAGAGTTTATCAAGCTCTGATAGAGCAGTTTGATTTACTGCTCCGCGCCAAATATCCGCTTATATATATAGTTACTGCCGAAGAAGAGCCTGTCGAAGATATCTTGACAGAGGTAGCTCTGCAATCTAGCCCTAGCCGCAGGATCTTGTTTTGGGACATCGCAAGAGGCTGGAGTGACAATAATGCTGACAAGGGATCAGTGATGGCGGCTTTGTCGCGGATTGCTCAACGGGATAAGGCAACTAAAGACGGTGATAACGTTTTGTATGTATTGCGGGATTTGCATCCAATCCTGAAATATCCGCACCACGATCGCCATATCTCGATTATTCGTGAGCTAAAAAATCTTGCCCGTGATATCAAAATTGATCGACGCACGATCGCACTAACTAGCCATGTACTAGAGATTCCGCCCGAATTAACTGAAGAAATTACGGCGATCGATTTTCCTTTGCCTGCGATCGCAGAAATCGAATATTTAATTAAGCAAAAGATTTCATCTAATAAACTTAATTTGTCAGGCTTAGCTTGGGAGCAACTGGTCAAGGCTTGTCAGGGGTTGAGCCGTACAAGGATTCAGAGGGTATTAGCAAAGGCGATCGCTGAAAAAGAGCAGGTAAATGATGCAGATATTGACGCGGTACTAGCTGAAAAGCAGCAAGCAATCAGACAAACAGGAATTTTAGAGTTTTTTATGGTTAACGAATCGCTAAAAAATGTGGGCGGTTTGGATAATCTCAAGCAATGGGTGCGAATTCGTCGAGATGCTTTTACGGAGGAGGCGAAACGCTATGGCATACCCACGCCAAAGGGTGTTTTATTGGTTGGCATTCAAGGCACTGGTAAGTCTCTATCGGCTAAAACGATCGCAAATGAGTGGCGTTTACCATTATTGCGTCTCGATATCGGACGGCTATTTGGGAGTTTTGTCGGGGAGAGCGAGAGTCGGATGCGGCAGATGATTCAACTCGCGGAGGCAACTGCGCCCTGTGTCTTGTGGATCGATGAGATCGATAAAGCTTTTGGTAATGCCAATATGTCTACCGATGGTGACTCTGGGGCAAGTCGGCGCGTATTTGGGACATTAATCACATGGATGCAGGAAAAAACCGCTCCTGTATTTATTGTCGCCACGGCTAATAATGTACGGATTTTGCCAGCCGAACTTTTGCGAAAAGGTAGATTTGACGAGATTTTCTTTTTGAATTTACCAACTGAATCTGAACGCCAAGAAATTTTCAAGGTGCATTTACAAAAATTGCGCCCCAGTCGATTGCGTGAATTTGATCTATTTTTATTGGCTAGACATACCAAAAATTTTAGCGGTGCGGAAATCGAGCAAGTAATCATCGATGGCATCCATCGCGCCTTCGGTCGAGGTAGTACTGGTCACCGCGAAGATTTCACTACGGAAGATATCATTAGTGCGATCGAGGAGACAGTGCCACTCGCTGCGATCGCATCACAACAAATTGAATCTCTTAAACAATGGGCTGCCGAGTCGGGCGCACGCACCGCATCTAACGATGAGCAATTACTGCAAGAACTTCGCAAGTTTGCAATTAACTTAGAGGAATAACTATGTCCCACTTCACCACGATCGCAATCGAAATCAAAAATGGTGACTTGCTAGAGCAAGCGTTGCAATCGCTAGGATATCCTGTCAAGCAAAATACTTTGGTGCGCGGATATCTTGGCGATACGACTACTGCCGACTATGTGATCCCCATGCCTAATGCCTATGACATTGGCTTTCGGAAAGTAGGCGATCGCTATGAACTGATCGCAGACATGTGGGGCGTGGCTATGAATGTCGAAGAATTTTTAGGAGAACTAAATCAGCAATATGCGGCTAGAACAGTTTTAGAGAGTGCGACTCAACAAGGATTTGCAATCGAGCAGCAGGAAACATTAGAAGACGGAACCGTAAGAATTGTGATTGGGCGATGGGCTTG
>JAYUSC010000199.1:0-4486 GCA_043755885.1 Pseudanabaena sp.
AAACAAGCAAACTGCGATCGCAGCCCCGCGATGATCGCCCCACCAACCAAATTCCGATTCGCATCAATTCCTGTCAAAGTAATCGCCGTTCCCGCATCGATGACTAATACAGGATAGCCATAGGTTTCGCCAGCGCCATAAGCTACCAAAGCGCGATCGCAACCCATAGTTGAGTACAAACCGCGTAATGGCACATCGGCAGTTGCGATTATTTTAGTCTGCGGTAAATGATGCCAGCAGGTGATCAGATCAGGAACAACTGATGCGATCGCAATATGTTCAAAATTTCTAGTCGCAAGTTTTGCTTCTAAAATTTTTAGTTGATCGTGGGCATAGGCATATTCTTCAAGAATTTTGCGATCGCGATCAAATACGGCAGCCTTAATTCTGGTATTACCGACTGCGATCGCTAAATGATTATTCATTCCAAAACTTAACACTCAACATCGGATCAATTTCACGGCTAAACTGCCATTGATCAGGGATGTGATACCCTTTTTTCTCATACTCATCCCTAACATCTCGCAGTGCAAGGCGAAAAGCAATATCAAAAGCATCATTCCATACTGTTTTTAAACTAGGAGAATCCATCAGCGCTAACTCAAGATCAGTCCGTTGATTTCTAATCGTCCGTTCCCAGCCATTAAACTCTTGAGGCATATTGACGTATATGCGTTTAAGCAAATGAGCAAGCAAGGTTGTGAGGCGGCTTTTTATTTCCTTTTTATCTGATTTACCCAAGCTCTCGATCTCCTCTATCAAGTTTTCCAAGTCTACATGGTCAAAATCCCTAGCCTTGAGCTTAGCTATAGTTTCTTCAGTCCATAGCAAAAAATCTGTCTCATACAAAGATTTGCAAGTTATAGTCTGTGTCATTTTGATTTTGCTCCTTGTCGATAGGTGCGATCGCTTGATTTGACATCATACTTGGCAGTATAGAATATAACTCTGAGCCTTCAACACGAATCAAGCAATCACAAATGGACTTCGAGCCAGCTTACAGCCGCTATCCTCTTGCCTCAGTCAACCAACGACTCGGAGCGCTAATTATTGACTTTTTAAGTTGTTGGTTTATTTCAGAGCTAACGCTGTCTCTGCTATCAGTCAGCTCATCTAGTCCTTTGCGCTTTGTCACATTTTTGGTAACTTGGTTTGTCTTTCGCGTATTTATCGCCGCCCGCGCCCAAGGTCAAAGCTTTGGTAGGTGGCTGATGAGCATCAGAGTCATTGATGCTGAATATGGTAAAACTGCTGGATTCGGAGCATTTTTTAAACGTGAGATTTTTGTATTTATTTGCTCATTATTTCTAGTCGAAACGATTACCTCTACGCTGATCGTATTTGCGTGGATTCCTTTTGTTGCCGATGCTGCTTTTGCGATCGTTGACAACGAAAAGCGTCAAGCCTTTCACGATCGCATTAGCAGCACAATCTCCATTCAAAGCCGTAAAGGATTTGCGATCGATCAAAAACTAGGCAAACTCTTTAATCAAGCAGGACAACAGGCTACTAAAATTTATCAAAGTCGCCAAGAGCGCGATCTTTACGAAGACGAATATAGCGCCCCTCGGTCGAAGCCAAGCGCTAAAACCAAGCGCCGCCCCCGCACAAAATCGCGTCCACCTCAAGACTTTTCTCGCGACTACGAAAGTTCCTACACAGATCCCTATGCCGAGCCGTTAGATCCGCCTAGAAGAGCTTATAAAGGCGATGTTACTGATTTAGATGATTGGAATAATGATGATGATCGTGATGGTTATGGTGATAATTTTCGCGATCGCAAAGATTCATACCAAGAGCCATACCAAGAGCCATATCAAGATCAACCACCAATTAAGCGATCGGCTCGTCGTCCTAGAAGAAAATAATTTAGTGGCGCGGCGAAGCCGCGCCGCTAAATATTAGTTCCTTATTTTGGAGATAGTCAAAGATGGTACAAGCCGCAGTTAAACCTTTCTCTCTAGATGATTTTCTGGCTATCCCTGAAACTGAGCCAGAAAGTGAATATTTTAACAATGAGATTATTCAGAAACCAATGCCTAAAGGAAAACATAGCGCAATTCAGACAGAGTTTGCAGCAGCTATTAATGCAAATTTGAGATCAAAGCGCATCGCCAGAGCTTTCTCAGAATTGCGTTGTACATTTGGCGGAATGTCAATTGTGCCAGACATCTCAGTTTTTCGATGGGAAAACATAGTTCGTGACCCTGACGGCAAAATTGCGAATATATTTAACATTCCCCCTGATTGGATGATCGAAATTCTTTCACCAGATCAGCGCCAAACTAAATTAGTTAAAAAGATTTTGTTTGCCCTTGAGCATGGCACTGAGATGGCATGGCTGCTAGATCCTGATGAAGAGGTGATTTTTATTTATCGGGCTAATCAAGCTTTGCAAATTTGCGATCGCGCTGAACAAGTTTTACCGATGCCAGACTTTGCTAGTGGTTTGCAACTAACCGTAGAAACCATTTTTAGCTGGCTCAGTGAATAAACCATTTAAAAATTACTTTCTGCGGCTAAAAACTCAAAGAGATCCCCCTCAATCCCCCTTGTAAAGGGGGAAGAATTTAATTCTCCCCCCTTTACAAGGGCGTTAATATACTTGACACACCAAATCTCTAAAAACCTCTCCCTAACCCTCCCCTTGCAAAGGGGCGGGAACTAGAATTCCGATCTTCCCCCCTTTCAAGGGGGGATTGAGGGGGGGTGTATTTTTATGGTGTATCAAGTATATTAACGCCTTTACAAGGGGGGCTGGGGGGATCTAGACAATTCGTTCTTCAGGATCAACGGCGCGCCGCGCCGTCTATTCGTAAGCTTTGCGATCTTAAGAAAACATGTTGCTTTCTGGTTGAAGGCGTAAACTTTGACTATTATCAACTTCCACAAGTATTTACAGATAAATCCCAAGCAAGAAACTTGGCATAAGGATAGTAGTTGATGAACCAGCTTTCGACAAAAATCTCCACCGATAAGATTAATGAGATTGACCCAGTTAATCTGACCAACTGCGATCGCGAACCTATTCATATTCCCAACTATATCCAACCGCAAGGGTTACTGCTAGCGTTAACTGAACCAGATTTGCGAATTACTCTGGTCAGTGAAAATGCTCCAGTGATTTTGGGAATACCAGCGATAGACTTGCTCGATCGCCCCTTAGCTGATTTTATTGGGAGCGATCACGGTGATCTGATCGAAGTGATTCGGGCTTGTCTGGATCATAGCTTTGAGCATATTAATCCATTGAATCTTTCGATTGCTAATGCTGATGGTATCGCATGTCCCTTTAATGGCGTTGTCCATCGCGCTCCTAGTGGTGAGATTGTCCTCGAATTAGAGCCAGTAGAAGTAGCATCTAAGAGTGACTTTTTTCAATTTTATCGCCATATCAAAGTTACTTTGGCAAAAATGCAGACGACGCAAAATCTGCCTGCACTATGTGACTTAGTAGTTCAGGAAATGCGTAAACTGACAGGATTTGATCGGGTGATGATTTATCGCTTTAATGAAGGCGGCGATGGCACAGTGATTGCCGAATCTAAACAGGATGATTTAGAAGCTTTTTTAGGAATGCATTTTCCTGACTCTGATATTCCTAAGCAAGCTAAGTATCTTTATACCCTTAATTGGCTGCGATTGATTCCCGATGTAAATTATCGGCAGATCGGGCTAGTCACCACCGATGAGACCACCTTGCAGCCTCTTGACATGAGCTATTGCGGCTTGCGAGCAGTATCACCACTGCATATTGAATACCTCAAAAATATGGGCGTTGTTGCCTCGATGTCAGTTTCCCTAATTAAGCAGCAGAAGCTTTGGGGATTGATTTCCTGTCACCACCTCACTCCCAAACTTGTTCCCTATGAAATGCGGACTGTCTGCGAATTTTTGGGGCAGTTAATGTCAACCGAGTTAGCGACTAAAGAAAATAACGAAGACCTCGACTACAAACTGCATCTAAAGACAATCCAAGGTCAATTTGTCGAACGTCTAACCAAAGTAACCAGCTCCAATTTTGTGGAAGAGATCATCTCCGAGCAGGAAGCTTTGTTAAGTCTGACAGGTGCTTTGGGTGTGGCTGTGTGTGATGGTGAGGACATCATCTTGATTGGTCAAACCCCTAATCAAGAAGAAACGAGGAGTTTACTCACTTGGCTACGTCATCTTTTTAAGCAAGATATTTTTGTTACCGATAGTTTGTCTAGTCTCTATGCGATCGCAGAAGAGTACAAAGATGTCGCTAGTGGGCTGCTAGCGATGGAAATATCCAAAACCCAGAATCAATATATCCTTTGGTTTCGACCTGAGATATTGCAGACAGTGACTTGGGCAGGCAATCCTGACAAACCCAATCGAATAGAATCAGATGGTAGTTTGACGATATTTCCGCGTAAGTCTTTTGAGGCTTGGCAACAGATCGTCAGCGGCAAGTCTAACTACTGGCTCCACTGTGAAGTAGAGGCGGTAATCGAATTGCGAC
>JAYUSC010000200.1:0-4486 GCA_043755885.1 Pseudanabaena sp.
AACCCAAAAATGTTGCGGCGGGCGTAGCCCGCCGCAACATTTTTGGGTTTTATATGGATTATTTTTTTTCTTGTGATTCCCTTATGCTCTAAGTTCAATTTGTTGATTAATGGAAATTACATGATTAAGGGCTAAAGAATTCCAAAAAAAACGAATTTGATTACTGACTGCTTGCCACTGCGAATAATGAAAGAAATGCTTCCCCTGATCACACAACCAGAGGCGATCGCTATCTTTAAGATGCGATCGCCATTTTTGGTAGGCATTTGTGCCACCGACACCTATCACATAGTCATCTAATGCACCACAAACTAACATGGGTACGGCAATCGGTGTGGGTGCGATATAAGTGGGTGAATACAGAGAATGAGGAATAAGCGAATTATCAAGATCTTGTTTAAGTAAATTGGCTAGCCAAGACAACATCTCTTGATCGCGATAGCCAAATAGATAAAAGGCTGACCGCATTAGCATCGTTTCACGGCTACAACCTATTAGCTGACGCTGCTCGTAATAGTGACTATGCCAGCTCGTTGCTAAGTTAACTCCTACCGATAACAAAGTTAGCGATCGCACCTGTTCGGGATATTTTTTTGCGTAGAGCCAACCCACTAAGCCCGCAACGCCATGCCCGACCAGATGCACAGAGCCATTACAGGTTTGTAAGTATTCGTGTAAAGATGCGATCGCTAAATTGAGATCGATTGCTTCGTCAGGATCTTGGCAATATTCCCACTGGGCGATCTCGTATTGCCGCGATAGCGATCGCAGTAGTTGTAAATCAAAGCGGCGTAGAGATTGACTAGTGCAAATGCCAACAACTTGAGGCGAGGCGGATTGTTTAAAGGTCATATTTGTATTAATTTTATTGCTATTAATTATTATTAAATCTTTATATAATGGTTATTGTTTTATCAAGAAAAAAGAAAGGAATGAGTGATAAATGGTTGCTTTTACTAAAATCTGTGTCAGCAATCCCTGTAAAAAAAGCATTTTGCCACTCATTCCTGCCAACGCATTTGAAATATGTGTAATGAAGCGTGCTGAGTCAAGCCGCATCAGAATATAAATCGTACTCTAACACTATTGATAATTATAATCAATAGTAAATAAAAATAAAAGCAGCGCTTTTATTTTTTACAACAGTTTTCGGTTAAGCAAATTCAAGCCAATAAAACTTTTAAAAATTTTATTGGCTTGAATTTGAGCGCTTTGCGCTCAGATTTATTTAGCTTGCAGTTGCCAGACTTTGACGGTGCGATCGGCACTACCACTGACTAGGGTTTCATCTTTAGGATTAAAACTCAGCGATAAGACTGGGGCTTCATGTTGATTGAGGATTTGCATTGATTTACCAGTTTTCACGTCCCAGATCTGAATGGTTTTATCCACACCACCAGAAGCGATCGCAGTGCCATCACGATTAAAATCAACCGCTAACACCCCACCTACATGCCCCGAAAGAGTCCGCACGACTTTGCCAGTAATAACATCCCATATTTTTATAGTTTGGTCTTGGCTACCGCTGGCGAGGAGTTTGCCATCAGGACTAAAAGCGATCGCATTTACAGGCGCAGCATGTCCAGTCATGCTAAGCACTGATTTGCCAGTATTTACATCCCAGATTTTAATGGTTTTGTCAAAACTGGCGCTGGCGATTCTTTTGCCATCTGGATAAAAAGCGACAGAAACAACTTTATCTTGATGTCCTTCAAAGGTTTGTAATAACTCACCTTTACGCCAATTCCAGAGCTTGAGCGTTTTATCAGCACTGGCGCTGATTAAAGTATTCCCATCGGGGCTATAGGCAACACTGTAGACCTGACCAGCATGTGCTTCGATGTTCCGTACTGGCTTACCACTACGGAAGTTCCATAACTTGATCGATTTATCGATACAGGCTATAGCAAAAGTATTGCCATTGGGATGTACTGCGATCGCATTAATTCCCGAAATCGAGCCAAGGTGATTTGATAAAGTCCCAAAAGCCTGATTGTCACGGGTATTCCATAGTTTTAAAGTGCGATCATAACTGCCACTTGCTAGACTAAATCCATTAGGAAAGAAAGCTACGGCTCTCACCCAACCTGTATGTCCTTTGAGAGTTTGCCGTAATTGATAATTAGAAGTAATTGCAACAGGTTCAGTAACTGTAGGAGTAGGGGTAGCGGTAGGAGTAATGGCAAACTTAGGCAAATATTGAGAGAAATTGACCGCTCCCCAGCTAATTCCTGCGGTGCAGACTAGGGCGATTGCCCAGCGATTCGTATTTTGACTAAAGGTAAATGTCGGCATTTGAAAACTGTCAACATCTTGCATCAGCATGTTATCAAGATCGTAGAGAACTTCTTGCGCGGTTTGATAGCGATCTTCAGGATGATGTTTGACCATGCGATTGAGAATGATTGCTAATTTGGGATGAATCTCTGAGCCCATCTGCCAGTCTAGCAAATTCAAATCTTCGCGGCGCACTAGCTGGCTGGGATGGAAGCCCGTCAGTAGTTGAATCGCCGTTAAACCAAGGGCATAGATATCGCAACTAGGAGTAAAGTTGCCAAGAGCTTGATCAAAGGGCATATAGCTAGGCGTACCGAGGACGACTCCATTTTGAGCCGCCGTTGCATAGATACCTTTGAGAACGGCAAAATTAGTCAGCACAAAATGCTGATCGTTAATATTTTTAGATTGATTATCTTGAGGCTGTCTTTGAGAAAGTTTACGACGAATTAAATTTCTAGGACAGATATCGCCATGCACCATATTAGAACTATGAGCAATATTCAGGCTAGCCAAGACTTGTCGCAAAAATTGAATTAGCTCTGCTTCGTTATAGAGTCTACCTGCCGCAGTTTCATCACTAAGACGAGTTCCATCAATCGCTTCTTCGACGATATAAAACTCTTCTTCTTGCTCAAAATAAGTCGTAATCTTAGGGAAGTCAGCACTGCGATCGCTAAGTTGCTGCAATTTAGGAACTTGATTGCGAAATAGCGATCGCGCCCAGTCGAGTTGCAAATTAGTTTTATTAATCAAACAAAAACTTTTGGCGATCCAGCGCGGCATTTCCGCAGCGACGGTATCTTCAACCAAGTAGGTCTGTCCATAGGTGTCATCAGCGATCGTCTGCACAACCCGAAAGCGTCCGCCTAACAGATTGCCAAACGCTTTACCTATTGTTTGTGATGTCGCCATGAGAACCTTACTCCAACCGCACAACTTATTTAAGTATAATCCAATGCGCTATGTTGGCATCGGTAACCCAGCACATTGAATTATAACTAGCTCTTTGATGTTGGCACAACATAGAGAATGCCAGAAATCAACGTAAGTGCGACTGCAATCCAGAAAAATGCGATCGCATAGGGGATTTTGATCAACAAAGCTGCGATCGCTACGATTTGCATTACCGTTTTCGCTTTCCCCCAAAAGTTTGCGCCAATAATTTGCGGTTTACTAGTTTCGCTAGCAGGCTCCTGACTAGACGCACTCGGCGCACCACGCCAAGCGGTGATCAATAACTCGCGCGTAATAATTAAAAATACTGCCCAAGCAGGAACCTGACCAAGTTCAATGAACAGTAAAAATAAAGCGATCGTCAGGACTTTATCAACAAGCGGATCAAGAAATTTACCCAGTTCAGTTATTTGATTAAGTTTTCTTGCTAAATATCCATCCAGCCAGTCAGTAATCGCGGCAATGATAAACACGCTGAGCGCAATCAGGCGGGTAAGTTCGCTATCTTGCCAAAGAAATAGCCCAAAAATAATCGGAACCGCAATCAGGCGCGATAGAGTTACCCAAGTTGGCAATGTAATCATAAACAACCAAATAAAATAAAAAGTGGTGCAAAGCGCCACTTTTTATTTTATTTGGTTTGGGTCACTCGCCAGCTAAGTTTGAGATTAAACCAGAAGTTCCATATTGTGACGATTGCGATCGCAATTAGATTCGCAAGATTCTTATTAATCCCAAAATAGTTATAAAGAATATTCAGAATAATCAAATTCAAGCCGATCCCAACTAAACAAATTAGATTGAATTTCACAAAACGCTTAACAAGTCTTCCCCAACCAGTTTGCAGACTAGAAATATCACGAAATGTCCAAAGATCGTTCCACAAAAAATTATTTAGAACTGCCACTTCCGAAGAAACAATCTTACTGCTAGTCAATCCCCAGCCGCTCATACCTAACAAGTAGAAGACTGACATATCCACAAATACTCCGCTCAAGCCCACCAACCCATAGCTGAGAAATCGCTTAGTAGGCACGTGGAGTTTTTCGCGTAGTTTCGTGATGCGTCCACGCGATCGCAAGCGCAATAGATGCAAAATGTAGTCCACATATTGCCGCCAAGTCACCTTACTTTCACCCTCTTGGCGTTCCTGAAATACATAGCCCACCTCAGCCACAGAGCCAATATTGCCACGACCAAGGACTTCAATCAAGATTTTGTATCCTAAAGGATTCATCGGGCAATTTGCGAT
>JAYUSC010000201.1:0-4478 GCA_043755885.1 Pseudanabaena sp.
TCGTAACAAAGAAAAAATTGCTGTTGAGATTGCAGCAAACTTTGATGAATATGAGCCGCCAAAATGCGATCGCTAACTGACAAGTACTGATTGCGCGAGCTGTAGGCTAAGCCACTCGGTTCTCGCACCGTCGGACACCCGACGATCTCCACAGGCAAGTTTAAATCAATCACCAATTGCCGAATAATCGCTAGCTGTTGACCATCTTTACTGCCGAAGTAAGCGCGATCAGGTTGTACGGCATTCAAGAGTTTGGTCACGATTGTGGCTACTCCTTGAAAATGCCCAATTCGCGATCGGCTACACAAGGTATTGGTCATTTCTGGTGGTGGAATCACTTGCGTGATTTTGGCTATATTATTTACGCCCATCTCCAGAGCCTCTGGAGCAAAAACCGCATCAACTCCTGCGCTCTCGCAGAGATGGAGATCATTCTCGAATGTGCGTGGATATTTCTCAAAATCTTCGCCAGCACCGAATTGCAAAGGATTGACAAAAATACTCACAACCACACAAGCATTTTCAGTCCTTGCTCGATCAATCAAGCTCAAATGCCCAATGTGCAAAGCCCCCATGGTTGGCACAAGCCCCACAGATACTTGACCCAAGGATTGTTTTTCTTTTTGGGTATTTAAGTAATTACGCAGAGAAGCGATCGTAGTAAGTAGCTCTGTCAAGCAATCAACCTCAACAAAATCACTATAAAAATCATCAGTTCTAATTATGGAACCAATTTTGAGTTTTTTAGCGACAAAAACAAAAAAGGGTAGAGCGCAAAGCGCTCTACCCTTTTTTTTGTTTTTACTTGGACAGCACTTCGAGTCTGACTGGAGCAACTCCAGAAGAAATCAAACCAATTACATTAGCGGCGGCTGTAGAAATATCGATGACTCGATCATGCATGTAAGGACCACGGTCATTGATGCGTACTACCACCGACTGGTTGTTATCCATATTGACAACCCGCACCAAAGTACCAAAAGGCAAAGTCAAATGGGCGGCGGTTAACTCACTAGCATTAAAGACTTCACCACTAGCACTGTAATTCCCATCAAAGCCAGGTCCATACCATGAAGCCATCCCAGACATTACGCCGACAATTTGGCTGTTTAAGGCTGGGGTAGCGGATGATCTCGCAGCCAATTTGGTCTTTGGGGCATTAACAACTTCTAAGACAGGCTCAGCCCCACCAAGCAAGCGCCGTAGTAGGTTCGCCGACTCTAAAACGTCTTGGGTTTGATTTTGCGAAGATTCTGGGGAAACTGCTTGGTGATCAAATTTCAACATGCCGCGATCGCCTAATTTGATCACGTAGTTACCATTTTTCCAAGCAGGGATAATTTTGTTTGCGTCAAGCCCGTCACGATTAAGCTGATTAATCAAGGCGGCGGCGGCGGTGGCGCGTTCGATCGGATTTGATGACGTTAGCAAGCTTTCAGAGCTGTCACCCGACGATTTTGCTGGGCTGACTGAGTTGCTAGATTCTAAGTTAGTACTGGTTGTTGGTAACTTTACTGATTCAGAGTTCTTTTTAGTTTCGCCTTTAGTTTTTAATGAGGCGGAGGCAGTATTTTCTGAGACTGATTTTGCAGATTCTTCAGACTCAATATAAGTAACGACAGGAATGCCACGGACATAGACTGTAGCGGCGTTTTTACCATTTAGCTTGTGGGTATGAATACGGGCGATCGCATCGTCTTTAGTTCTAGTCAACGACTGCGATCGCGTTTCACCAACTTTTAAAGAATTAGATAGAGAAGATGCGTTAGCGGATTTCGCTTCTAGTTGAGATCCTGATTGAGCCTGTGCGCTATGGCTGGCAAGACTTGAGACGATAGCAAGGGCTACTACTGAGGTAGAGAGCCTGTAGCTCCAGTTCCAATTAAGCATAGGTAAAACAGAAAATGAAGGTAAACGACTGAATTATCGGCAGAAGCTTTCCTGAGAATGAGTTGTAAACAAAATTACTAACATTCAGCTTCTCTAATTAGGAACAAAATATTTATAATTTCGTTCAACTCATTTACATTAACATGGTTATTTAAAATGACGATAACTTTGCTATCTAAGCCTTGCTGGAAGAGGCTTAGCCCCGTTCTTTTTTGTTAAAAATCAAAATTTTGCTTCTTTCTCATTAGAATTCTTTATAAAAATGGAACTTTGTGCTAATAATCACAAAAAGAACTCTATAAAAGTATTTCTAAAGACATAGGTATTTTTGCCCTTAAACAAGATTTATATGCATAAGGCTTCAATATACAAGAAAACTTCAGTTTCGATGGCAATCCATCTTGAGTTTTGTTCGCATGTAAACCTTATGAAGACGTGATCCCAGCAAAAAAGTGTCAAAAACAGCCATAAATCAATCTTAGGATAGATACAAAAACTCAATCTACAGAAACTATTTAGCAGCATTTTGAGAAACATGTTCGATTTGAACTGATTTTAGATTTTTGCGTTTAAAAAAATCGTAACTGTATCAGAATCACTAAGAAGTCAAGCAAAACATTTAGAAGCAAAGTATAAGAATTTCTAATCAATCAACAAATTTTTTTTGAAAAGTCTTGAAAAGATCAGGTCGCAATAAACCAAAAGCAGGATGTAAAACTAAGTTTCGCCTCCTACTTTTTATTTATTGTGCGATCGCATCATTTAGCTTTCCACTCCGAAATCCTTCTAAGTCCAAGGTGATTAGACTAAAACCAGATTCACGAAATGCCTTAGTGAGATCTGCGATCGCCATAAAGTTCATAAATTCGATCAGGCGATCGCAAGCTACTTCGATTTTGGCAGTATCACCCATCGATCGCACACGGATATCGCCTTTCCAGCCGCGATCGCGCAAATATTGCTCAACATTGCCAACCCGCCGCAATTTTTCGATGGTAATTTCCTCGCCATAGGGAAATCGCGAACTGAGGCAGGGCTGTGAAGGCTTGTCCCACCAAGGCATTTCTAGATATTGCGATAACATGCGGACTTCGAGCTTGCTAATCCCCACTTCGGCAAGAGGCGATCGCACACCACGTTCCTTGGCAGCCAGTATCCCCGGCCGATAATCTTGCAAATCATCAGCATTTAAGCCATCGACGACATAGCCATAGCCCATCGTTTTCGCCAGCGGCTTGAGGGTGTCATGCAGTTCGCTCTTGCAGAAATAGCATCGATTAATTGGATTAGATGTGTAGTTAGGGTTATTCATCTCCGCAGTTTGGACAATTTGATGCTTGATGCCCATAAATTCGGCTTGGACTTGGGCAGCAGCAAGATCGGCGGGCAGTAATGACGGTGAATTTGCCGTAATCGCTAAAGCGCGATCGCCTAAAACATCAAAGGCAATTTTGGCGACGAGCGTACTATCAATGCCGCCCGAATAGGCTACCAGCACTTGTGATGACTCGTTAAAAATCTGGCGTAAGCGATCGAGCTTGTCGGACAGGGTGGCGTTTAACATAAATATTTATTGTTCCCCTCTCCCAAAGGCAGAGGGGCTAGGGGTGAGGGCTTGACTCTATTTTTGCAACTGGGCTAGACGCGCTTTGAGAATCTCTTGTTGTTTCAAAGACTCTTCCAACTCTGCACGAGCGGTGGCGACCACTTCAGGCGGCGCTTTTTTGACATAGCCTTCATTGTTTAACCGACCTTGACTAGATGCGATCGCAGTTTCTAGTTTCTTGAGAGTGCGCTCGAGCTTGGCAACCAATTGCTCAATATCAACGACACCCACCAGCGAAACGATCACCTGTACCGTGCCAACTACTCCTGCGATCGCCTCCTCTGTTGCTGATTCATCAACGGTTGCCACAATTGTCAAATCCTCAACCCTTGCCAAATCGAGAATGTAGCTTTGTCCAGATTCGAGTAAAGTACGTTCGCGATCGCTGTCGGATTGCAAAATCACTTTTACCTTTAGGCTAGGCTTAATCTCAGCTTCAGCACGCAGATTGCGAATCGTGCGGATTGTGCCAATGATTAATTTGAACTGTTCTTCTAGCTCCTCATTAATATGGGTTGTATCAATTTCGGGATAGGGTTGAATCGCGAGAACATTGCGATCGCTAGATGGCTCGCTTGTGCCATAGGTGAGCAATTGCCAGATCTCCTCAGTAACGTGGGGCATAAATGGATGCAATAGGCGCAAAATCCCATCAAGGACAAAGGCAAGGGTTTGCTGCACCGTGGCGCGGGATGTGGGGTTAGCATCTTCTTGTAAACGTGACTTGACTAGCTCGATATACCAATCGCAAAAATCACCCCAAAAGAATTCGTACAGGCTTTTGGTTGCTTCGCCCATGCTATAGGCATCAAGCTGTTCCCGCACTTGCAGCACCGTCTGCTCGTAGCGCGACAAAATCCAGCGATCGGCAAGTTCCAGATTTTCGATTTGAATCGTGGCGGAGCCACGATTTGAATCAAGATTCATCATTACAAATCGAGAAGCATTCCAAAGTTTATTGGCAAAATTTCGCGCTGTCTCC
>JAYUSC010000202.1:0-10803 GCA_043755885.1 Pseudanabaena sp.
CTTCTGGAGAGAGGGATTGAGCAAAATTTGTAAAACTTTCCCAAATGGGAATTTCTGTATCTATCTCTTGGGTTAGTGAGTGAACTTGTGGTTCTAATAGATCTTTGTCTTTAGAAATTGATAGTAAATTAAGTAATTCTTGGGCTGTTGTATCAAGGATACGAGCAAGGGTGAAGATAGACACTTGGGGCTGATTGTCTAGGGTTATGATACCGCTAGGCTGTTCGCTTTGTAGCCACGCTAGAAAATAATCTGGCGTTGTGCCTAATACTTCGGCGGAGGTTTGTAAATCAAGAGTGAGTTTTGTCATAGCCATTGTGTGTATGCCAATAATTAAGTATTAAACAATTCTTGCTGTGAGACAACTACTCTTTCTTTTTCGGCGCGTTTGAAAGTGATGTCGCCGAGGCTGAGATCGAGATATTGAGGTTTCTTGGCTCCTGAAAGTAAGTCTTCAATGGTGAAAATTTGGACGCGGGGATAGTCTTTGCCATTGGCGGCGCGATAAAATCCTGCTTTGGTTGCTTCGGTGATCATCGCTTTGGTGGGTTCGGCTAGAGTGACAAAGAATCCGAGATCGGCTTTGTTGGTGGACATTGTACCGATGAGATCGCGCACCATTGCTACGCTCACATTGTCGCCGCCTTTGACTGAGACGATGATTTTGCGTTTGATGTCGCGTTTGTTTTCGTCAAGGTCAGAGATATAGCGCAAGCCATCAATGCCGCCATCTGCTCCTTTCTTTTTGCCTTGATAGGGTGGCACTTTGACGAGGGAACAAGCCCACCATTGAAATTGATATTTGTCGCGGCGGGCGAGGTCTTGGGCGCTGGCAAAGTCTTTGGGTGTGCCGAATACTTCAAATTCTATTTGCGGGAATGCAGATATGAGGCGGATTTCGATTAGGGAAATAGCTAAATGGGTAATATCAATTCCAATCCAGTTACGGTTTAGTTTTTGGGCGGCATGGAGGGCTGTGCCACACCCACAAAATGGATCGAGAACAATATCACCTTCGTTAGAACTGGCTTGAAGGATTCTTTCTAAAAGTGCTAGAGGTTTTTGAGTTGGATATCCTAAGCGTTCTTTTGCTTGAGAATTAATTGGTGGAATATCATCCCATAAGGCTTGTAAAGGAGTACCTAAGTTTTCATCAAGATAGCGTTTTAGTCGAATTCCACCATTTTTTGTAAAGTGAAGTTTATTTTCTGCATCAAGCTTTTGCATTGTTTCAATAGGGCATCTCCATAAAGAAGTAATTCCCTTGTATTCATAGGTATATCCTCCTCCTGATAATCCCTTAGCTGTTAAATTATCATCTGTCCATTTTCTACCATCAGAATCTATATGGCGAAATCTAGACTTATATGATTCAGAATGTTCTGTGAATACTGCATTCCAAATGTAATTAGAACTTTTTGCGTAATACAAAAGAATATCTGTATTTGCCCCATATTTCTTTGGATCGTTATGTGCTGTTGTTCGTTTCCAAGTAACTTCACTGCGATAACTTTGAATTCCAAAAATTGCATCAAGAATGACTTTGAGATAATGACTAGCCGTTGGATCGCAATGGAGATAAAGACTTCCCGTAGGTTTGAGAACACGATGAAGCTCGACTAAACGAATTGCCATCATTACCAAATAAGCCGACAGATCGTTATGCCCCAAACGCCGCACCAACAAATCTAATAACTCCGCCAAATCCCCATTTACATCATACAAAGCTTGCAAAGTCCGCGCCGACTCATCGCTCCAATGCCATGTATCCTCAAAAGCTGTAATCTGAGCCTGTGGTGGTGCATCCCCCGACTTCCGACCACCAAAAATCACGTTATAGTCCGCATTAGAGTTAAACGGTGGATCGAGATAAACCAAATCAACGCTCTCTGAGTTAATGCTCTCCCGCAAAACCTGCAAATTGTCCCCAAAATATAAGCGCTTCATTAAATTCTAATTAATTTTCATGTTTATGACTATAACTTGAAAAAGCTTAAAAATAAAAGTTGATGACAAGAATATTTTTTTTAATTTAATAGCGATCGCAGTATCCACAAATTTGTCAGCAAACAAAAGGATCTCGCTAACTAAACACCTTCTAAACGCTGACTAAACAGTTAAATCTTTAACTAGGTTCAGAACCTAGACGCAAGTAAGCAAGACGGCTCTAAACGCAAAGATATACCTTGCCAAGACAGGGAAATAGATTGATGATTTGGTGGTTAGAAGTAATTTTTTGATACTTCATCGGCAATTCATCGACATTAAGAGAAGAATCTCCACCATGATACAAGGATGGATTCAGATAGGAATAACGCTAGTGCTGATTGTCGCGATCGCACCGATCTTTGGTGGTTACATCGCACGAGTGTTCTTAGGGCAGAAGACAATACTGGATGGCGTTTTAAGCCCAATTGAAGGACTGATTTTTAAGTTAAGTGGTATTCAGACTCAAATGCAAATGACAGTTTGGCAATATATTCGCGCAGTTCTATATAGCAACTTTGCCATGGCGATATTGCTATTCCTGATGATCATTTTTCAGGGCGTATTGCCACTCAACCCAACGGGACTGAGCGCTCCCAGTTGGGATACAGCGCTACATACGACAATTTCGTTTATTACCAATACCAATCAACAGCATTATTCTGGTGAAACTACCCTCAGTTACTTTACACAGACGTTGGGTTTAGGATTTCTGTTTTTCACTTCGGCAGCGACAGGGATTGCTGTTGCGATCGCATTTATTCGTGGTTTGTCTGGGCGATCGCTGGGTAACTTTTATGGAGATTTAACACTTGCCATTACCAGAATTTTGTTGCCGCTCAGCATTATTGGCGCAATTATATTTATCGCGGCAGGTGTTCCCGAAACCTTGTCGGCTCCTGTGATTGTGCCAACTTTGGAAGATGGAAATATTAGTCAGGCGATCGCGACAGGCCCTGTGGCTCATTTCGAGATCATCAAGCAGCTTGGTGAAAATGGCGGTGGCTTTTTTGGTTCTAATTCAGCACATCCCTTTGAGAATCCCAATGGCTTCACAAATCTGATTCAGATTTTGACGATGATTTCTATACCCACTGCGCTAATTTTTAGTTACGGAGAAATCGCCAATAGTCGGAAGCAAGCATGGCTAGTATTTGGAATGGTGTTCATTCTTTATGTTGCCTTCATTATCGTTGTCGGAATTGGGGAATATCAAGGTAATCCCCTTGTAAATACATTGCTAGGTTCACAGAGTCCGAATCTAGAAGGTAAAGAAGTACGATTTGGTTGGGCGCAATCGGCATTATTTGCCGTGACCACGACAGGAACGATGACTGGTGCGGTTAACTCAATGCATGATTCACTGATGCCCAGTGGTGGCTTTATTACCCTATCCAATCTGTTCTTACAAATCATTTGGGGTGGACAGGGAACAGGAACTGCTTACTTGTTTTCCTATTCGATTTTGGCAGTATTTGTGACTGGCTTAATGGTCGGTAGAACTCCTGAGTTTCTGGGACGCAAGATCGAGAAGAATGAAGTTGTGTTGACTAGTTTCTTGATTTTATTAATTCATCCAATTTTTATTCTAATTCCCAGTGCGATCGCATTAGCATTTCCCGATCAGTTAGCGGGAATTAGCAATGCAGGATTTCATGGTTTAACTCAAGTGGTGTACGAATATGCTTCGGCGGCGGCGAATAATGGCTCTGGCTTTGAAGGTTTAGCCGATAACACTCTCTGGTGGAATCTCAGCACTTCCGTTAGCTTACTCGGCGGTCGTTATATTCCTTTAGTTGCGCTATTACTTTTGGCTGATGGAATTTCTCGTAAGCAACCTGTAGCCATGACTACGGGGACATTACGAACTGATACTGTTCTTTTTACTAGCGTTACGGCTGGCGTGATTTTGATTATGGGCGCATTGACTTTCCTTCCTGTGTTGGTTCTTGGCTCTGTTGCTGAAGGTTTTCTGATTGTTAGATGCGGCTAAAACTATGAATAAAACTTCATCTGATGTACCAAGCACAACTCGCGAGTCTCGTAGACCTAAAGCATCAATGGCAGGACTCTATCCCCGCGCCATTCGTGATGCGTTCCGTAAACTCAATCCCAAGATTGCTGTTCGCAATCCTGTCATGTTTATGGTCTGGGTCGGCACGATTGTCACTTTGCTGGTCACGATTGATCCCAATCTTTTTGGCAATGTCCAAGCCGATCCCAATCAACAACGGGTTCTGAATGGCTCGATTACGGTGATTCTGTTTTTGACGGTGGTATTTGCCAACTTTGCCGAGGCGATCGCAGAAGGACGTGGTAAAGCCCAAGCGGAATCTTTACGCACCACGCGATCGGACACGATCGCTAGCAAAGTGTTGCCTGATGGGACTATTCAACCAGTGAGTTCGACAGAATTGCGTCGTGGTGATTTAGTCAAAGTCAAGATTGGTGAAATGATTCCTGCTGATGGCGAAGTGATTGCAGGTTTAGCCTCAGTCGATGAATCAGCCATCACAGGCGAATCTGCGCCCGTCCTCAAACAACCAGGCACAGATATCGCCAGTTCCGTCACAGGTGGCACTCGCGTAGTTTCCGATGAATTGACGATCAAGATTTCGGCTGACCTAGGGCAAGGATTTATTGATCGCATGATTGCCCTTGTTGAGGGGGCAGAACGCACGAAAACCCCGAATGAAATTGCTTTGACCGTGCTGCTGACAGTGCTTACACAGGTATTTCTAATTGTGGTCGCCACGATCACCCCGATCGCAAATTATGTCAATACACCCACCACGATCGCAATTTTAGTTTCTCTACTAGTTGCGCTGATTCCGACCACAATTGGTGGTTTGCTTAGTGCGATCGGGATCGCAGGTATGGATCGCGTCGCGCAGTTTAATGTGATCGCCACGTCAGGACGCGCCGTCGAAGCTTGCGGTGACATCAATACCTTGGTACTTGATAAAACGGGCACGATTACGCTAGGTAACCGCTTAGCTGATGAATTTATCCCAGTCAATGGGCATTCTCTTGCAGAAGTCGCCACGGTCGCTCTCGCAGCAAGTATCTTTGATGAAACTCCAGAAGGTCGATCAATTGTTACACTAGCTGAACAATTAGGTGCGATCGCAGATTTTGATCGTACTCAAGCTAAAGGGCTTGATTTCTCAGCGCGTACTCGCATGAGTGGTACTGATTTGCCCAATGCGATCGAAGTTCGCAAAGGAGCTGTGGATGCGATTAGAGGCTTTGTGCGATCGCGATCGGGTGACGTGCCTGAAGAATTTGAATCCGCCTATGAGAAAGTCTCAAGACTTGGTGGTACTCCTTTAGGAATCTGTCAAGGCGGCGATCTCTATGGTGTAATTTATCTCAAAGATATTGTCAAATCAGGATTACGAGAAAGATTTGACCAATTACGGCGAATGGGTGTGCGGACGATCATGCTCACAGGCGACAACCAAATTACTGCCTCAGTAATTGCCAAAGAAGCGGGAGTCGATGACTTCATCGCTGAAGCAACACCCGAAGATAAAATCGAAGTAATTCGTCGTGAGCAGTCTCAGGGCAAATTAGTCGCAATGACAGGAGATGGTACAAACGACGCGCCAGCACTAGCCCAAGCAAATGTCGGTGTTGCCATGAACTCAGGCACACAAGCCGCCAAGGAAGCCGCCAATATGGTGGATTTAGATAGCGATCCGACCAAGCTAATTGATCTAGTTGCGATCGGTAAGCAGTTGCTAATTACTCGTGGCGCATTAACCACCTTCTCGATCGCCAATGATATTGCCAAATACTTCGCGATTATCCCCACCATATTTGCCGCCGCAGGGATCGGATCTTTGAATATAATGGGTCTCAAAAGCCCACAATCAGCCATTCTCTCAGCCCTAATCTACAACGCCCTGATTATTCCTGCCCTAATTCCCCTAGCTCTCAAAGGCGTAAAATTTAGACCGCTAACTGCCGATCAACTTTTACAGCGCAATATTTTGCTTTATGGATTGGGTGGAGTAGTTGCACCATTCATCGCGATCAAATTTATCGATATTCTATTACCAATCATTTGAACACGGATTAAACGGATTAATGGATTTCACGGATTTTATAATATTCCGATCATTTAAAATCTAATACTCAAATCCAAAAATCTAAAAATCTGTGTAATCCGCGCAATCCGTTTAATCCGTGATTCAGAATTTATATTTACTCATACACCACCTATGAAAAATCCTCTTTTCAATCATCTCCTAATTAATCATTTCACCGATCTATGGCAATTGGCAACTAAAAAGAAATATCCCAAATATCTATTTTTCGCACTCTGCCTAAATCTCATCGTGGCTCCTGCGGTCTATGCCGCAAATACCGAGAGCTTCACAAAATTTCAAGCCTATGCTCTAGGACTTTTAGGAATCGTCACCTTTGCTTTTTCAATCTATCTCTTTGCCGTCATGTTTCAACCCGAAAAATTTTAAATCAATCACCAATTATGAACGAAATTATTAAAGCTATTCGTGTCACCATTGTCCTTTGGGTGCTAGTTGCTGTGATTTATCCTGCGGGAATGATTGCGATCGCACAATTACCTTTTCTCTCTTATCAAGCCAATGGCAGCCTCATTCGTAATCCTCAAGGGCAAGTTGTGGGTTCAGCACTGATTGGGCAGCCATTTATTAGCGATCGCTATTTCAATAGTCGCCCCAGCACTACTAACTACAGCACCGCCGATCCTAAAAATGACAGTGCAAATATCCTCAAGACAGGTGTTTCAGGTGCAAGCAACCTCGCACCGAGCAATCCTGATCTCTTAAAACGGATTGCGACTAATCCTGATAGCGCGATCAATCGCCTGAAGCAAGCAGGAATTAATCCAACCGCAGATTTGGTTTATACATCTGGTTCTAGTCTTGATCCCCATATCACGATTGAATCGGCTCAAGCCCAAATTCAGCGAGTAGCTTTAGCTCGTAAAGTGCAACCTAGTCAACTGGAAATGTTGATCCAACAAAATTGCGATCGGCGTTTTCTCGGAATCTTTGGTGAAGATGGGGTAAATGTGTTGAAGCTAAACTTGGCTTTAGATGCTCTATGATTAAAGTTCATCGTCGTGGCAAGCATAAAATATTTATTGGCATGAGTCCTGGGGTCGGTAAAACCTATCGGATGCTAGAAGAAGGACATCGACTGCGTTCCGAAGGAATAGATGTGGTTATAGGTTTATTAGAAACCCATAATCGAGCCGAAACCATTCAGAAAGCGATCGGGTTAGAACTAATTCCACGTCAACAGTTCAATTGGGATTCCGCAATCCTAACTGAGATGGATACCAAAGCAATTATTAATCGCCAGCCGCAACTCGCTCTAGTCGATGAATTAGCTCATACAAATATTCCTAACTCTGAACGAGAAAAACGCTATCAAGATGTAGAACTGTTACTCGAAGCAGGCATTGATGTCTATTCCACGGTAAATATTCAACATATCGAGAGCCTCAACGATACAGTGGCAAAGATTACGGGCGTAATCGTGCGTGAACGGATTCCTGATCACATTTTAGAAGATGCTGATGAAGTAGTAGTGATTGATGTCACCCCTGAAACCCTTCAAGAACGTTTGCGTGATGGCAAAATCTACGCTCCTGAAAAAATCGATCAATCTCTAAATAACTTCTTTCAGCGTCGTCATTTGATTGCTTTGCGAGAATTAGCGCTGCGGGAAATTGCCGACAATATCGAAGATGATCTCGAAGCTCATGATCAGTCAGGTTCGGACACAAATCTCATTTGTAATATTCACGAACGAGTTTTGGTCTGCGTTTCCACTTATCCCAATTCACTGCAATTGCTGCGAAGAGGTGCAAGGATATCTAGCTATATGCACGCACAGCTTTATGTTCTATTTGTAGAAGATCCTGATCGCTTTTTAACCAAAGCCGAAAGCCTACATATTGAGACCTGTGAGCGTTTGTGTAAAGAGTTTGCAGGTGCTTTTATTCGGGTGCGAGATAGTCATGCTTTAAAGGCGATTGTGGACACGGCGAAAAACTATCGAGTGACACAAATCGTGATGGGTGAAAGCCAGAAATCACGTTGGCAGATCTTTTTTAAAGGATCGCTCACCCAAAGGATTTTACGACTACTCAAAAATGTCGATATTCATATTATTTCCACTAGCAAGGTAGGTGATGATGTGAATCTTTGAATTTATAAACCTTCTACGTCAGGAGCCGCCACAACTATATAAGCTCAATGTTTAAGGGGGCGGCTAAGTCTATCACCCGCGTTGAGAGCGCCAAGGACATTAAAACGTTGCCTTGCTGCACTGGATCTACAAATAAGTTATCTACTGCACTACGGCAAAAAATATAGTGTTGCGATAAGATGATTGTTGCAAGCCAACGATAGTCACCGCTTTAACTATGACCGCAAATATCACCGCACCTAAATTTTCCGCAGATGAAATTAAATCTGAGGGCTTGACTCTTGATGAGTATCAAATGATTTGCGATCGCCTAAATCGTGAACCCAACAAAGCCGAACTGGGGATGTTTGGCGTGATGTGGTCAGAACATTGCTGCTACAAAAATTCGCGTCCCTTGCTCAAGCAATTTCCGACCACAGGCGATCGCATTCTGGTTGGTCCTGGCGAAAATGCAGGCGTAGTCAAGATTACTGATGATATTGCGATCGCATTCAAAATCGAGAGTCATAATCGTCCCTCGGCAGTTGAGCCTTATCAAGGCGCAGCGACAGGCGTGGGCGGCATTTTGCGCGATATTTTTACGATGGGAGCGCGTCCCGTCGCGGTTTTGAATTCATTGCGGTTTGGCGAACTCTCCGATCCTTGGGTGCGGAGTCGTGTTAATGGCATTGTGAATGGCATCGCAGGTTATGGTAACTGCATTGGCGTTCCTACCATTGGCGGCGAGGTTTATTTTGATAAGGCTTATAATCGCAATCCGCTGGTCAATGCGATGGCGATCGGGATTATGGAAACTAAGGAAATCGTCAAATCGGGCGCGGCGGGAATTGGGAATCCTGTGATCTATGTTGGCTCCACTACTGGGCGCGATGGTATGAAGGGCGCGAGTTTTGCAAGTGCCGAGATTTCGGACAAGTCAGAGCAAAGTCGT
Organism: Pseudanabaena sp.; assembly: GCA_043755885.1. Classification (GTDB taxonomy): domain Bacteria; phylum Cyanobacteriota; class Cyanobacteriia; order Pseudanabaenales; family Pseudanabaenaceae; genus Pseudanabaena. The sequence goes on from JAYUSC010000202.1 coordinate 9,125, forward strand.
TCGGCGGTACAGGTGGGTGATCCATTTTTAGAAAAAGCTTTAGTGGAAGCTTGTTTAGAAGCTTTCAAAACTGGGGCAGTTGTCGCCGCACAAGATATGGGCGCGGCGGGGCTAACCTGTTCTACTTCGGAGATGGCGGCAAAAGGTGGCGTTGGTGTAGTTCTCGATTTAGATGAAATTCCTGCGCGAGAAACAGGAATGACTCCCTATGAATATCTGCTATCTGAATCACAGGAACGGATGTTATTTGTAGCGCACAAAGGAAGAGAGCAAGAACTGATTGAAATTTTTGAGCGGTGGGGACTTCATGCTGTGGTTGCGGGTGAAGTTCTTGCCGAGCCAATTGTGCGAATTCTCTGGCATGGTGAAGTTGCGGCGGAGATTCCTGCGACGGCGTTGGCAGATAATACACCGATTTATCATCGTCAACTTGCGGATACGCCTGACTATGCGAAAAAAGCTTGGGCTTGGGATGAGCAATCTGCGATCGCAGATTTCCCCTCTATTACTCCTAATGACGCGCTTTTGCAATTACTGGATACGCCTGCGATCGCATCGAAAGCATGGATTTATCGCCAATACGATCGCCAAGTCCAAAACAATACGGTAATCTCTTCGGGGGGAGGTGATGCCGCCGTAATTCGCTTACGCAGTCAGGGCTTTGGTGCGGGTGAACTAAGTTCGGCACAATGTCAAGTCGATTCCCTTGTCGGTGTTGCTGCGACTGTCGATTGTAATGCTCGTTATGTTTATCTTGACCCTTACGAAGGCGCAAAACTTGCCGTTGCGGAGGCGGCTCGTAATTTGTCCTGTGTTGGTTCTGAGCCTTTATCGGTGACCGATAATTTGAACTTTGGCAGTCCAGAAAATGCGATCGGTTATTGGCAACTGCACGAAGCATGTCGCGGGATTGCCGATGCTTGTCGTGAGTTGTCAACGCCTGTGACTGGCGGTAATGTCTCGCTCTACAACGAAACTATTGATGCTGAAGGTAATTCTCAACCAATCTATCCCACGCCTGTAATCGGCATGGTCGGCTTAGTGGAAGATGTAACCAAGGTGGTCGGTCAGGGCTGGAAATCTATTGGTGATGCGATTTATTTACTGGGTAGCGATCGCGCTAGTTTGGCTGGTTCCGAATATCTTGCCTCAATCATCGGGGAAGTCACAGGTCGCCCTCAACCTGTAGATTTCGAGCTAGAGCGCAAAGTGCAATTTGCTTGTCGCCAAGGTATTACTCAAGGTTTAGTACAATCAGCCCATGACTGTTCTGAAGGTGGGCTTGCTGTTGCGATCGCAGAGTCATGTATTTCTGGCAAACTCACCGCTCAAATTCAGTTAGCCAATTCTGAGAATATTCACCTTACGCAATTACTCTTTGGTGAAGGCGCGAGTCGGATTGTGGTATCTGTGAAGGATTGCGATCGCAGTACATGGGAAACCTATCTCACCAGTCAATTAGGCAATAGTTGGCAGTATATTGGCAAGGTCAGCGATGCAGCTAGTGATTTGGAGATTATTGTTGGTGGAGATACTGCGATCGGCGTATCTCTATCTCAAATCACCAAAAACTTTAATGAGGCAATTCCAAAGCGAATGGGACATATTTTTTAAAACTCAAAAGAGAAATTGTCCTAGTGGTCGATTTCTCTAATGCAGGATAAGCGACGCGGAGCGTC
>JAYUSC010000203.1:0-1938 GCA_043755885.1 Pseudanabaena sp.
CCCCCCGATTCTCTTTTGTTTTTTATTGATATTGCTTAACGAGAAGGCCCTAAACCAACAGCGCCAGCATAAACAGCTTGACTGCCAAGTTCCTCTTCGATTCTCAGCAAACGGTTGTACTTAGCAACACGCTCACTACGACATAGAGAACCTGTTTTGATTTGACCTGCGCGAGTTGCCACGGCAAGATCGGCGATTGTGGTGTCTTCAGTTTCGCCAGAACGGTGGCTGATCACTGAGCGATAACCATTTTTATCAGCAGTTGCGATCGCTTCCAATGTCTCAGTCAAACTACCAATCTGATTGAGCTTAATCAAAATCGCGCTCGCACAACCTTCACGAATACCCCGCTCTAGACGAGTCTTGTTGGTGACAAACAAATCATCACCGACCAACTGAGTATTGGTGAGTTGCTTAGTCATTGCTTGCCAGCTCGCCCATTGATCTTCTTCCAAGCCATCTTCGATCGAGACGATCGGATATTTAGAAATCAGACCTTCGTAGTAGTTGACAAACTCTTGTGGTGTCAGAGATTTCCCATCGATCGCATAGTTGCCATCTTTGAAAAGCTCATTAGATGCAACATCTAGCGCCAGAGCCACATCGACCCCTGGTTTGTAGCCAGCTTTGGTGATTGCGTCAATCAGCAATTCCAGAGCGGCTTGGTTAGACTCAAGGTTTGGGGCAAATCCACCTTCGTCACCGACAGCAGTTGACAAGCCTTTGTCATGGAGGATCGAGCTAAGCGCCGCGAATACTTCTGCACCGTAGCGCAATGCTTCTTTAAAAGTTGGTGCGCCGACAGGTACGATCATGAATTCTTGGATATCAACGTTGTTATCGGCATGAGCGCCACCGTTGATCACGTTCATCAGGGGAACTGGCAAAACATTGGAGAGAGGCGTGCCTAAATAGCGATATAAAGGCTGCCCGATCGCAACGGATGCAGCCTTGGCGTTAGCCAGAGATACTGCCAAGATCGCGTTTGCCCCAATTTCAGATTTATTGGGTGTACCGTCTCGTTTGATCATGGTGCGATCAACGAGTTCTTGGTTGAGCGCATCTACCCCTTTCAATTCGGGTAAAAGTTTTTCGGTAATATTGCGAACTGCGATCAAAACCCCTTTGCCTCGGTAGCGTTTTTTATCCCCATCCCGCAATTCATGGGCTTCAAAACTACCTGTAGATGCGCCACTGGGAACCTGTGCGAGACCGATTGCGCCGTTAGCAAGTTTGACTTCCGCTTCAACAGTTGGGTTGCCACGCGAGTCAAGAATTTCGCGTGCAGCGATCGCAATGATTTCTGTGCCTTTAGTCACTTTGAGCTATTCCTTTGATGTTTGAGTGCAGCTTTCGCAACAATCTTACAGTTTAGCGCTGTCCCATTTTTCAAATGTTAGGTCTTCATCAAAAAAGTTGACAAAATGCGATCGCTATGTTGGGAGTGTGTATGCGATCGCAAAAATCCTAATGCGATCGAGAGTGGCTCTGAACGTTTGCCCGAAATCAAGCATCTCTCGATATGCTGCAACTGCTGACTGTGCTTCTGCCGACAAGCTGCCTTCAAGATAACTGATCACGGCTCCTGCTCCAACAAAATCCTCGAATGAAGGGCGAAGACTGCCATCACTCCATTTCTCTCCTGCTGGAACAACAGCAATTCGTCGCCCATAGCTCATGGCAAGATTGGGCAAATGTTTGGGCGGACTCATCCTTCCACTGGTAAGGGAAAACGATCGCTCCTCGACTATTAGCAATATCAATGCAAGTCGAGAATGAAAGGACATCAATGATAACGACCACATCACTGATAGGAGCTAACTGTGCAACTCCCTTTTCACCCCATTCACACCGCACCTCAAACTCAGCCTGATCGAAGCTCATTATATATTTTGCAATAACTAACGCCCACCTAATACTGAACTTCTCGCAAATAAG
>JAYUSC010000204.1:0-4471 GCA_043755885.1 Pseudanabaena sp.
GGTGGGCAAAGCCCACCACCACAGTTTTGGGTTTTATTTGATTTGCGATCCTTAGAGCGTATTAAGCATAATGTCGCAGTTTCTATTAAAGTAAAATTAGCCCCATACTGATTTGCTGTGCCAAGAGTAACGCAAATTATTAATTTAGAATTGCAAATTAGATTTTTTGGTAAAACGTGGAAATTTTATGTATCAGTAACGGACATGGTGAAGATATCATCGCCGCCCGTATCTGCATTGAACTAGAGAAATTAGGGTTTTCAGCGATCGCATTACCGCTTGTGGGTGTGGGACATGCCTATACCAAATCTAATATCCCGATCGTCGAAAAGTTTACACAGGCGATGCCATCGGGGGGATTTGTGCGTATGGATAGCCGCCAGCTAGCGCGTGATGTCAAAAGCGGATTGGTGGGGCTAACTCGGAAACAATTGGGCTTTGTCTGGAACTGGTCACGCGAAAATCGCAGGACGAAACGGCTGATTTTGGCGGTGGGCGATATTGTGCCATTACTATTTGCATGGCTGCCATCTAAGTTTGGTGGTTGTAATTTTGCCTTTGTTGCCACAGCCAAGTCAGAATATTTTTGGCGCGATCGCAAAAGTAGCTTGCCCCATGTCAAAAAACCTTTTGGCGGCTCCAACTTTTTTCCTTGGGAACGCGCTTTGATGAATAGCGATCGCTGTAAGGCGATATTTGTCCGTGATCTACTCACTGCCGAGATCTTGAATCGCGATTTTAAACTACCTGCGATTTATCTGGGCAACTCGATGATGGATGGGCTGGAACCAAAGGGGATAAATTTTGGGATTGGCGAAGATGAATGGGCGGTGGCAATTCTTGCTGGTTCGCGATCGCCTGAAGCCTACGAAAACTGGATGACACTAATGCTTTGCGCCCAAGTTGTTTCCCGTGCAATTCCCCATAATGTGCATTTCTTAGTTGCGATCGCACCCGACTTAGATCTAGAAATTATTGGACAGAGCATTATCCAAAAGGGTTGGCAACGCATTGATGAAACTACTTTTAAAGTGCAGAATGCGCGATTGATTCTATTGCAAGATGGCTTTAGTGATTGTCTGCATCAATGTCATTTAGGCTTAGCTATGGCAGGGACTGCAACAGAACAGATGGTCGGTTTAGGTAAGCCCGTAATTACGATCGCAGGGAATGGTCCTCAATTCACGCGCAAGTTTGCGGAAGATCAGGCTGATTTGTTGGGCTGCTCAATCAATTTGATCGACAAACCTGCTCAGGTTGCGGATGTGCTAAATGAGATTTTGCAAGATCCTGATTATTTTCAAGAGGTAGGGCGCAATGGTGAGGAGCGCATGGGGCAAGCAGGAGCATCAGCTCGTATCGCCAAATATATCGCTGAGAAAATCTAAGTAGCTAGGCTGCCGCAAACAAACTTTGGAATATCTGCTGACATGAATGTGAGGAGCGCCCCTTTTCTGACTTTCATCATGAAAATTATGTTCCTATCGCACTAGCCGAAGATTTCCGCAGGATCAGCAGATTGAACTTTGCGTAGTGATATCGCCCCAGAAATCACACACATGACTATCGTTAAGATCATGACTGGAATCGCTTTGTCCCAAATATATAACGGTAACAAAGTCGCATTTTTGGTGAGGTTATATAGAAAGAAAGAAATTCCTAATCCAGGGATAAAGCCTAAAATCGATAGGACAAAAGCTTCTTGGATTACAACTTGAGCCAAGTAAAAATTTCCATAGCCCATCGCTTTGAGCGTGGCATATTCCGCAAGGTGATCGGAGACATCAGTATAAAGAATTTGATAAACAATCACGATGCCTACGATGAAACCCATCACAGTTCCGAGACTGAAGATAAAGCCGATCGCAGTGCTTTTTTGCCAATAGCCTTTCTCAAAGTCAATATAGCCTTGGATCGTCATGATTCTTGTATCATCGATCGCCGCATCCTCAGTCTTTTTGAGATCTTCAACCGTCAAATCAGCTTTAGAAATCACGACTTTGTTCTTATCTTCTTCACTGGTGATTTTGCCATCTGCACCAATTTTATCTTGATATAAACTCCGAATTCTTTTCCCGTCGGGTGGTAATTTTTCACGCGGCAAAATCACGTTATCGGTTGGCTGACTAAGGATAAAGTTTCGCATCGCTTCATAAGGAGATGCGTCAGGTTTTAAATTAACTAATCCCACACTAATTAGTCCTGCACGTCGATTATCAAAAATTCTTAGGAAATTAGTGTCACTAGTAATCATCGCGCCATCTGCGGCAAAAGAAGCCCCTAGCTCAAATAGTCCACCGACAGTAAGTTTGCGATTGGCGACCTCGCGATTGACTAAGTTATTGCAAGCAAAAGCCTCGTCACTAAAATCAGCTTTTAGGGCTAAAGTGCCACATTCGCCAACAATTGGACCAAACTCGACCCGAGAAGCTCGATCGAATAAAACTACATCTCGCGTTTTAACAAGATCGATGTTTGATATAGAACCAGGCATCTTAAATACCTTCGCATCAGGATTTGCTCCTAACACTAGGATGTTACGAGTTTGTCCCGCAGGGTCTTCTTTGATTTTCCAAGAGCCAATACCAATGTAAAGCGGATTTACAGAATCGACTTCTTTCATCCCTAGAGCTTGATATAGGCGACGCTGAGAGAAGCTCCGCATTCCTACTAAGTTAGTGGATTGAGGGCTAACAATCACTAAGTCGCCGACCAAATTACTCTGTAGTCGAATCGCGCTGTTAAATAGAGCATCACGGAATCCTAATTGCAAAAACATCAAGACCACCGCAAAAGTAATCCCTGCGATCGCAACCAGCAGTCGGCTTTTTTCGTAAGTAAGTTGTAGCCAAGCAAGAGGTACTGCAAAAATCATAAGTTCATATGGCGATTTTCAAAAATAATTGAGAATTAAAGAGAGCGCAAAGTGCTCTCTTTAATTCTCAATCTTGACTCTGACTTGTAAATTGGTAAGCCCTGAGACCTTTTGACTGTCATCTAACTTGATCTTGACTTCTATAATCCGCACATCAGTCTTGGCGGCTGGGTCAGTGCCGAGAATATCATTTTTGGCAATCCGCAAACCAATCCGCTCTACTTTGCCAGTAATCAGCCCTTCAAAAGCTTCACTCTCAATCGTGGCAGTTTGTCCAACCTTGATTTTGCCGATATCAGTTTCATAGATTTCTGCAACTACATACATCTGGCTGGTATTGCCAAGGTCAACCACTCCATTCGTCTGGCTGACAACTTCGCCTGTTTTAGAGTTGATTTTGAGGACTTGTCCATCAATTGGGGCACGAAGTTGAGCTAGATCAAGTTCAACTTCGGCTTTGCCAATATTAACCCTCGCAGTTTGTAACTGTGCTTCAGCAAACTGGATATCAGTCGGACGAACTTCACTAACACTTGCGAGCAATCCTTCTGATTGTTTTAGCTGAAATATAGCCTGTTGAATTTGCTGTTGTGCTTGCAGAAGTTGTCCTTCAAGGGTAATGACTTTAAGTTTGTAAGCATCAAGCAACGAATCAGAAATTGCGCCATCTCGTTTCAAGTCCTCAAACCGCTTATATTCAGTTCTGGCAATATCTAGTTCTGCTTTCAGCCTTAAAGCATTTATCTCAAGCGCGTTAGCATTAGCTCTCGCCGCTTCGACGTTACCTGCTTGGGCGACGATATCACCATTTTTTGAGCCTGCACGGACTCTAGCAACATTGAGATCACTTTCTTGAGCTTGTCTTTGAGCTTGGAGTAATGCCACCGCAGAGCGATCGTAACTATCAAGAATGGCGATCACTTGTCCCTGTTTGACCGTATCACCTTCTTTGACCATCAATTTCAAAATGCGCGATGTGCCAAGTGCTGAGGGTGAGGCAACTTTGACAACTTCGCCCTGCGGTTCTAAGCGCCCTAATGCACTAATTGCTTTTGGTTGTTCTTTGGTACTGGTATTAGTTGCAGGGGCAGGTGCTGGGTTACTGCTAAAGCGTCCGAGGACAAACCAAATACTTACGCCCAGTGCGGCTAGGGCAATTGCGATCGCAGGGATTAAAAATTTGTTAGAGCGTTTTGAGCCTAGGGCGTTCTTCATAGGGCTAGGTTGATTTCTGGCAGAGGTGCTTGGTGTGTCCCTTATATTACTGATTTCCGTAGAGGTTTCCACCTGTTTATCCGCATGTTCATCTACTTGCATATGCTCTTTGCCTCTATATACTTCAAACCAGATTTAAAAACTAGCCAATAGCCTATCAAGCTATAACAGTTTGTCTATGTCTCAGACATCCTACATTAGAGCTAATTTAGCAAAACGACTTCATTAATATTATTCTCTGAAATCTTGTCAATAAACTAGGGACTTACACAAAATAATAAAACCCAAAAATGTGGCGGCGGGCTAAGCCCGCCGCCACATTTTTGGGTTTTATTATTTTGTGTAAGTCCCTAGTTTATTGACAAGATTTCAGAGAATAAT
>JAYUSC010000205.1:0-10791 GCA_043755885.1 Pseudanabaena sp.
TTTTTTTAATTATGCCGAGGTACTTAACAACTGTTATCGTTACAGAATTTGGAATCTTAGGCAGGAACCAAGCGTAATATCTCTATTCTTTTCTATACCATATCAGTCTACCTGTTTGTTGGCTGTAGCCTTTTTTGCTAGAAATTCTCAGTATTAAAAATATCTGTGATTTTGCAATATTTCTTTACAAAGTATTGATAATAGAAATATAAGTAGCGAAGCACCATTAAATATAAAACCCCAAAATCTGTACTGCCCGCACAGCGGGCGGTACAGATTTCGGCTCTGGGTTTTAATGATGCCGAGATACTTAGAAAAATAAAAAAATTTAACAAGCTTAACTAAATGTTTGATGTGCTAATTGTCGGTGCGGGAATGGTGGGCGCAAGTTTAGCCTGTGCGCTAGGCGACAAAAATTGCGCGGCAAACCGCAATCTCAAGGTGGGAATTATTGAAGGCAACGGTAATTTCTTGCGTGGAGAGTTTACCGCTGATGGTCGTGCCAGTGCGATCGCATTTGGCTCAAGTCAGATTTGGCAAAATATCGGCGTATGGGGTGGAATGCAGAGTCGAGGCGTAACCCCGATGCACAAAATTCAAGTCTCAGAGGGAGATTTGCCCTATCAAGTTGACCTGCGTTGTGAAGACATGGGGCAAGAAGCATTAGGCTACATTGTCGAAAATTCCGTAACTTTGGCGGCGCTCTGGGAATTTGCGCGAGAATGTCAAAATCTAGAATTAATTTGTCCCGCCAAAATTTTAGATATTGAGCATGTTTGCGATCGCAATATCATGCGCGTAAAAATCAGTTCTGAAATCGGCGAGCAGTATTTAGAAACGAAATTATTAGTTGGTGCAGATGGTGCGCGATCGCAAGTGCGGCAATTAGCAAATATTGAGATCTCCGAGCGCCTGTACGAACAAACCTGTATTGTCACCACGGTTAAGTCAGAAAATCCCCATCAAAATTTTGCCTACGAACGATTTCAAGCTAGTGGACCTTTTGCGATTTTGCCTTTGGGTTGCGATCGCGCTTGCATCGTCTGGACTGCCACCAAGGAAGAAACACCTGCTCTATTAGCTTTAGATGAATCCACATTTTTGCAAGAGTTAGCCAACCGCTTTGGCGCACCGCTGATGGCAAAGCTCGGCAATATAACTGTCGAGTCTAGAGTCAGAGCCAACTATGTCCCGCGTTGGATGCATAGCCAAACTTATATTCAACCGCGCTTAGCTCTAATTGGTGATGCCGCCCACACGACACACCCGATCGCAGGACAAGGCATGAACCTCGGTATTCGCGATGTTAATGCTTTGGCAAATGTACTAAAAGCTGCCCATCAAAATCAGGAAGACTTGGGTGCGATCGCAGTTTTAAAACGCTATCAATCCAAACGCAAATGGGATAACTTAAGCGTAATTTGGCTAACCGATATCTCTAACCGCCTTTTTTCCAACCACAACTGGTTCTTCAAAGTGATCCGTCGCTTGGGGTTGTTGCTTTTACAAATCTCTCTACTCAAACGAGTTTTAATGTATTTTATGATGGGGTTGCATCAGACTCCCCGTAAATAATTTTTTGTTTTCTGCGATCGCGAAAAATCATGGTTAAAATAGCAGCACGAAATCTCTAATATTTTGCTCTTAACCAATAAGTCCCCCCTGCAACCGTGAAACTCCTCCAGATTTTTCAGGTATTCCCATTTTTCGATCGCACCGTCGATAAATGGGCAACAGAAGCCCGCCTCTTGCGATGGCTGACTTTTTTGTGGTTATTTGCAGGACTCGCCGTACTTTTCTCCGCATCCTATCCCGTTGCCGATATTGCCTTTAAAGACGGCACGCTTTATTTCAAATACCAATTAGCTTGGGCGGTGATTGGTTTACTGCTCTTTAATGCGATCGTGCATTTGCCATTAAAGTTCATGCTCAAAATCAGCCCGATCTGTTTGTTTATTATTCTAGCGATGCTCTATGCAACGCATATTCCTGGCTTAGGGACAACGCGCAACGCTGCGACTAGATGGCTATCGGTGGGATCGAGTTCGTTTTTATTACAGCCATCAGAACTAATCAAGCCATTTCTGATTTTGCAAGCAGCCCAACTTTTTGGTAACTGGAATCGCACATCTTGGAAAGCAAGAGTCAGCTGGATATCGGTGTTTTTGTTAGTGTTGGGCGGCATTTTGATGCAGCCTAGCTTGAGTGTGACTGCACTCTGTGGGATTACGCTTTGGTTGATTGCATTAGGAGCTGGATTACCTAGTCTTCAGCTTTTTGGGACTGCGGCTCTGGGGGCTTGCGTGGCTGTGGTAAGTGTTACCTTTCGGGAATATCAAAGACGACGCATCATGTCATTTCTCGATCCTTGGCAAGATCAAGCGGGAGATGGCTACCAATTGGTGCAAAGTTTAATGGCGATCGGCTCAGGTGGTCTATGGGGTAATGGTTTTGGCTTGTCTCAGCAAAAGTTGTTTTTGCCGATTCAATATACCGACTTTATCTTTGCGATTTTTGCTGAAGAATTTGGCTTGTTTGGTGCGCTTTGTTTGCTAATACTCGTAATGATTTACGGCACGATAGGGCTGTCGGTAACATACAAATGTAAAGATCCTGTAGTCCGCTTGATTGCCCTTGGTTCTACATCATTGATTGTGGTGCAAGCACTCTTGAATGTGGGTGTTGCCACGGGTGTGTTGCCGACAACAGGGTTGCCTTTTCCTTTTTTAAGTTACGGTGGTAGTTCGACGATATCTTGTTTATTTATTGCAGGGCTGCTGATTCGGTCGGCGCGTGAAATGTCGGCGGCGGATGTAATTCAATTTCCTAGGGGCAATAGCGATCGCAATGATCTCAAAACTAAGCAACAAGAAAAAATACAAGCATCACGGCGGTGATCGCGATAGTCTCTACAATATTTAAAGAAACGCCATTTGAGCTAGCTATTTTTACTGATGTCTGAACCCGATCTAAACTCGACCACTGGCTATTTGGTAGTTTTGCGTAATCGTCAATTTTTAGCCTTGTGGCTCGCCCAAATATTAGCTCAGTTAGTTGACAAAGTTGTCCTGATTTTACTGATTGCTCTTGCTGTCGCTGATGGCGGGAGTGATGTGAATACGCGAGAATCAGCAATCATGATTGCGATGACCTTGCCTGCGGTATTTCTGGGATCGATCGCAGGTATTGTTGTGGATTGGCATCCAAAGCGCGAAGTCTTAATCTTGTGTAACTTTTTGCGGGGGGCTTGCATTTTTGCAATTCCGTTTGCGCCACGCTCATTAGCGGTCTTACTACTGCTTACCTTTCTGATTTCGACCCTCACCAACTTTTTCGCCCCCGCCGAGCAATCAGCAATCCCTTTAGTCGTCCCCAAGCAAGATCTTTTAGCTGCTAACGCGCTGTTCACGATTACAGAAGTGGGATCATTGATTGTTGGATTTGCGATCGGTGCACCATTATTAACCTTTACGCTGCATCTTTTTCCTGAAGCCACATCTTATAGTCGTGAAGTTTTGCTAGGCAGTTTGTACCTCATATCTGGCTTGTTTTTGCTTGCCTTGCCCAAAGATGAGATTATCCATCCTAAAAAAATCGGCTCAGGGCTATGGACTGATTTAAGAGAAGCTTTTCAATATGTGCGCCACAATCATTTGATTGGTGGAGCGATGTTACAGATGATTTTGCTATATGCCGTACTTGGGGCTATGCAAAAATTGTCACTTAATCTGGCTGAAGTGGTGACAGGTAATCGCGAAGAATTTGGATCTTTTGTGGCTTCAGTTGGCTTAGGATTGGCGATTGGGGCGTTTATTTTAGGAAAATTTGGTAACCGATTCACTCATCGACCTTTACCGTTTATCGGCTTTATTGGCATGGCGATCGGTTTGCTTATGTATGCATTTGTCTCCAATCAATGGGTTGCTTGGCTGATTGGTAGTTTTATCGGTGTGAATGGTGCTCTGATTGTGATTCCCATGCGGACTGTAATCCAAGAATATACGCCTGAAAATATGCGCGGCAAAGTATTTGGATTAATGAATAATGGTCAAAATATAGCTGCTAGTTTGCCTCTTGCAGTGATTGCTGTTTCCCTAGATTTTTTAACGAATGTGTTTGGTAAACAAAATGGTGGCAAGCAGCAAATTGGCTTTCAGATCGTATTGATTGTGTTTAGCTTGATCGTATTTGGGCTTGGTTCTTGGGCTTGGAAAAGAACCAAAAAAGCATTATCAAATGTTCTATAAATAAAAAAGGGCGCGAAGCGCCCTTTTTTATTTATTTGGAGATCGCATCTTGCACAATAGTTGCAAGTTCACCGCGTTGGCTTAGCTCCATCACAATGTCGCAGCCGCCAACAAATTCACCACCAACATAAATTTGTGGAAAAGTTGGCCAACTAGAAAATTCCTTCATGCCCACGCGTAAATCGCCATCTTCAAGAATATTTGCGGTTTCGTAAGGATGTCCTAATGCATTAAAAGTCTGGACAACTGCTGCTGAAAATCCACATTGAGGCTGTTGAGGCGTTCCTTTAATGTAGAGCATGATTTTATTGTTATTAATCTGACTCTCGATCTTAGTTTGCAAAATAGGGCTAAGCATATTAGTTATGTTGATGCAGTTGTGAATAAATTGACCACTGCTACTATAGCAATATGCTCTTCTGATCAAACATCGTGCTTTGCCCGCCAAGTTGGCTGATCAGGTTTAGGCGCTCTCAAGCATTCTTCGACAATTTTAGCAACATTGCGCCATGTAATATCATCCCTTCCAAGTGCTTCTCTCAATTGGACTAAGCTCTCTTCTAGTTCCAGATTGAATTTCTCAAAAGGTAAAGGTGACAAAGCTCTTTCAGGTGCTTGGGAGACTCTAGTTAGAGCTTCTTTAACAATACTGATGATTTGACTTGTCATCTCAGACTTGACTCGTAGGCGCAAATTCTGCAATCCGCGACGACTGGTGGCATACATTGGTGGCAATCGATTAAGAACGTAAGCTGCGACATCATCAATGTTAATTTTTTGCTGGAAGTTGTCATCAAGTCGTTGGGTGCGGCGCTCGACGATTGCAGTCACCAGACTTTCCAGAATATTACTATACCGATAGGTGGTTCCCGACATATAAGACTCAAAGTCTTTAATCTCAGTTACAAGATCTTTCTCAGTTTTAGTTGTCTTAGATGTGTTGGGTAAAATTGTTGTTGTTTTATGACGTACTGCATAGCTACGAGCCAAAAAAGAATTACGTCGGTCTAAACTGACATATGTGCCGTTATTGGAGATGCTTTGGTAAGAGCCTGAACTCAAAGCATCTCTGACAACATCAGGAACGTCTTTCCACTTGAGATGATCTTTACTAAATAATTTGCGTAATTTGAAGAGCGATCGCGCCTGACTGATCAGTTCATGCTCAGGTATTGGATCGCTCTGCCTTAAGACATCGCTCTGAGTACTTAAAAACCCATTCCGTACTGTTTTAACGATCGCAGTTCCTAATTCTTGCTCAGCTCTCTTATGCTGTTGCACCCACCCGCGCTGAGTAGTTGCATACATGGGTGGTAAGCGATTAAGTGTATAGGCGATGACTTCACTAAGATCGACACGCTTCTTCACATCAGCACCCAAGCGTTTGTATTGCGCTTCTGCTTCTTCGATTACTAATTCTTCTAGTGCATTTCTACAACTGCTCATAGGAAACGTTCTACTTTAATTATTTTAAATGCGCTGATCGCAGCGTATTTTTAGTCTTTTAAAGCTATGAATGATATCACATAATCAATAATTAATACCCGTTTCTGGAATTGTGGTATTTGATAGGTTTGCGATCGCCCGTAAATTTTGGCAACGAATTAATTCTGTAAATTCAGGTTTATCTCGCCCAATTAACTTGGCAACCGCAGGGATCGCTTCAAGGAGTGCTCTAGCCGCCTCAGTTTCACTATAACCACGTTTTTGAGCAACTTCTAGTGCTTCACCATCAGATTCTATTTGGATTTGTGAGCTTTTATTTTTACGTAAAATCTGATTTATACCGATAGTGCCTAATAATATGGCGATCGCCATGCCAGTCACATCGCCCTGCACGGCTTCGACAACTCCTCCCACAACAGAAGCAATGGCAATACCTTGATATGCACCTGTTTGCAGCCATTTAGTCTGTTGCCGCCAGCTTACCTCATGCAATAACAACATATCTCTCTGGGCTTCAGGTAACTGTCGCCATAGCCGAAAATTGATATTTACTTGAGTTCCTTTCTGCCAAGGTAAAATTTGTAAACTTGAGACTGGCTCAGGCTGCTCAGGCTTAGATTTGATTGATGTTGCCATCCGCCAAGAAGCAGGCAATAAATCGCGCAAGCGAGCAATTTCTTCGTTAATATTCATAATGTATAGATCCTCCTTACCTTAGCAACCCATAAGCGAAGCCCCATGAGCAATAATCTAACCATCGCCGACGCTGAACGTATTCTCTGGGAACTAAGCGACCTAGATCGAGAATCCGCAACTTTAGAACGGCGATCGCAAATTTGCGAAGCCTTAGATTACCTAACTAAACAAGCCGATTATCACATTTTTGGGATCTGTGCCGATACCACCGCCGAAGCTTTGCAAGCTCTCCAAAATTATGCTGCTCATTTTCGCTATGAGTTACCCGACGCGGATGTGCCTGCGATCGCAGATGGCATATATATCAAATACAATCCCCGTAGCCGTCGATACCATTCCGACAATTACAAAGGTACTTATCGGGGCGTATTGCTTTCTCTGCATACCGATTTTACCGATGGCTATAGCGGCACTCACGGACATTTCCCACTAGATCTCTTTTAGATGTCTTTAAAAAAGCGGCGCGATGCGCCGCTTTTTTTAAAAGAGTTCGGGAGTAAAGCTCCCATGCAATCCATAAGGTACATGATGCTTTAAATGTAAAGTTGCGACAGGTTTACCAGAAATATTTTGAGCATCTAACAGCACTAAATCTGAGCGATTATGTTCGGCATCAAAAACTAAGATCAGCACCCAGCCATCGTCTTCAGCACTATCAACATTGCGATCGCGTGGTACAAAAATCGGCTCATTAATAAAACCGCGTGGTGCGAAATTATGGAATTCTTGCTTACCAGTTTCCATATCGAGTTTTGCGATCGCTTGCAAAGGTGCGTTGCCAGATTCTTTGGCGATCGCGCCAATATAGGCATAACGATATTTCTGCCCCACACAACGGGGATGCACTACAGGAAACTCACAGGAACGCTCTAAGATCATCTCCCGCTTCACCGTGCCAAGTTTGGGATTAATCGTAAAGCGATATAACTGTCCCGCAATCACCTGATCAAAATCAATATTCCGAAAATCAGTATTTGCCTCTAACTTGGGATAGTCAGGATAGCAGACCGAATCCACAATAATTTCATCACCTTGCTCATAGGCATTGCAATGATGAAATACAAAACAAGGATCGGTTTCAATAGTTTGCAGATTTCCTTTGCGATCGATCAGCAAAAATTGGCTCGGAGCATTGGGCTTCAGTTCAATACATTCCCCCGCCGTAGACAATCCGAAAATAAACGGCAAAGGCTTAAAAGTCACAGGATTCTGCATGAAAATCCGATAGTTAGGCGTATAGACAAAATCATGTAAAAAACAAAATCCTGAAACTTTTACCTGCGATTCTGTCGATAATTCACCCTTGTCATTGATCTGATAAATCGAGATCGTAGACTTTACGCCTTGCTCTACCCCAAAGCCCCACAAATCTCCAGTGCGATCGTCCTTTCTTGGATGCGCCGTAAAAACTTGACTCGCCGCTAACTTGCCATCAAAATTTTCTAAACCCAACGTATCCAAATTCTTAGGATTCAGTGCATAAGGAAGCGCCGCCTCCCACAGAGCCAACAACTTACCGCCCTGATACACCACACTGGTGTTGGCAACATTCTTATTTTTCAAATCAAATATATTGCTCAGCCAGCCCCCAGCTTTCTGAGTGCCAAACACGCCCCGATATAAGATTTTGCCCGCTTTCTGTTCGGCAAGAAATTCAGGCGTTTTCACAAATTGATTGGAGAAATGAGCCTTGCCATCCTTAAATGCGATCGCGCAGATCATCCCATCGCCATCAAAGGGATGTCCATATTTCTGACCATTAATATCGAGTTGTCCAGGACCGTTGCGAAATAAAGTACCCTCTAGCTCGATTGGGATCTGTCCATCGATCTCATCGATCCAATAAGCCTGCTCAGTACGCAGAGACTCATATCCCTTTTGCCAATCTTCCCGCGAAAAAGTAGTTGATACAGGCTGAACCATAAATATTTATAAATAAGTTTCGCCTATTGTAACAATTTCGTCACAATTACGATCTCACAAAAAAGAACTAGATTTTATGTGGCGCGGCTTTGCCGCACCACATAAAATTTGGAGAAAGCTTACGAATCTTTGATCGGGTTAGAAATTTCTTTTAATGATTTCCCCATCTCTTGCTCTGACTCACTCAGCGACCAACGATAAGAAACTTGAATGCCGTGATAAGCGCACAGATCCTCAACCTGCTTCTGCAAAGCAAAAGCCTTGCGGAGATTAATAATGGCAGCCTGAAGATGCTCTCTCGAAACATTCATCTTTGTTGTCATGTGCGGTTGCTTCATCTCATTGTGCAGCGCTGGCAAGGTCTGACGCTCCAGTAACTGAAGCAAAAGCTCGTAATGAATATGGGATGGAACAGGAAGTGAACTCACAAATACCTCGATCAATGCAAAATCAAAACCAAAATCAAAACTTGGCTGTATATTTAGTTGGAGTTTTGGCAGCCAGTAAACATCAAGCTCCTCAAGAAACTATTTGAGGCTCTCAGCGTCAAGCTCGGCATATCCAAGACTTAAAAAATTTGAGACTTAAATAAATTGTAGAGGATAAATTTATGTCATTTTCACAGACATCTCTGAGACTTGCATTTCTTTTCACTTTTGGACTATCTCAAATTGTCACATTAACTGAGTCTGCGATCGCCCAAAATTCTCGTCCGATCAGTTTAAACTCACTAACCAGTCTCCAAATTGCTCAAGCGAATACGATTATTTTCGTTTCGGCCAATGGCTCAGACGCTAACTCAGGACTCTCGGCTGATCAGCCACTGCGATCGCTAACTGCCGCCCTCAATAAAAATCCTCAAAGCGGTGCAATTATTCAACTAGCATCTGGGACTTATTCAGTTGAAACAGGAGAAAAATTCCCCCTCGCTATTCCTGCGGGCGTAACTTTGCGGGGCAACTCAGCAACCCAAGGTCAAGAAATTATTATTTCTGGTGGCGGGACTTTCGTTAGTCCGACATTTGCTCGTCAAAATATTGCCATGCTTGCGGGTAGTGGTTCTCGAATTGAAGGTCTCACTCTTACCAATAAAAATCCTCGAGGCTATGCGCTTTGGGTTGAGTCTGCCCAAAACGTCACCATCACTACCAACACCTTTACCAATTCCACCCATGACGGAGTTTTCTTAACAGGTGCAACTTCCACCAATGTCAGCAACAACATTTTTACTAAAAATGGGGCTAATGGACTTTCCGCCCTAGGTACAAGTACAGGCAATATTCAGTCCAACACCTTCGATAACACGGGCTTTGGACTAGCGATCGGGCAGAACTCAAAGGTCTCTATTATCTCTAATCGCATTGTCAACAACCGAGGCGGCATCGTTGTTTCTAACCTATCTATGCCCTCATTTCGCAATAATCTCATTGCCAACAATCAAGAAAATGGACTAGTAATTTTGAAAGATCGCAAAGGTCAACCGACTGTCGATCTCGGCACAACTACTAGCCCTGGTCAAAATATTTTTCAAAACAACAAGCAAACTGATATCAACAATGCTTCGGGAGTCACAGTCGTTGCGATCGGTAACCAGGTTGATCCCAAACGAGTCCAAGGATCAGTCAATCTTGTCCAAGCAACCTCACCAATCCCAACTCCTACAACTCCTACAACCCCTACTACTCAGGTTACTTTTAACGATGTTCCCTCTAACTATTGGGCCCAAACTTTTATCCAAGAGCTAGCCTCCAGAAATATTATCAAGGGATTTCCTGATGGTACTTTTCGCCCCAACGATCCTGTCACCAGAGCACAATTTGCCGCACTGCTCAGTCAGGCTATGAACAAGTCAACTATCCGCAGTAGCGCTACCTTTACTGATGTTGCCGCAACCTACTGGGCGGCTACTGCTATTCAAAAAGCCTACACCACAGGATTTATGTCTGGTTATTCCGCCACAACATTCCGCCCCAATGAAAATATTTCCCGCGTGCAAATTCTGGTTTCCCTAGCCAATGGACTAGGCTATGCCCCAACTAAACCGATCGACACAACTTTGCAAGCCTACTCAGACGCAAATACTATTCCCGCTTATGCGCGCAACAGCGTTGGTGCGGCAACCGAGAATCGGATGGTCGTCAACTACCCCAATCTAAAACTTTTAAATCCCAATCAACCTTCTACCAGAGTCGAGGTCGCTGCTTTCATTTACCAAGCGCTAGTGCGGTCGGGGCAGCTAAAAGCAATTTCCTCACCCTACATCGTCAACCAATAACCTCGTCAAACCCAACAATCACCCCACGAGCAAGAATACCTTAAGAAACTTTAGAGGTGTAAAAGCCATACGGAGCACTAAATACAGCAAGTAAAAGAAGGCACAAAAAAAATACTTTTAAAAAAGGGTTGACAAACCAATCTAATCAAGTTAACTTAGTAAAGCGCTGAAGGGAGCGACGAGCGAAAGCGAAGCGAACCCGCC
>JAYUSC010000206.1:0-10780 GCA_043755885.1 Pseudanabaena sp.
TTTCATCAATATTTTGAGATCGATGATTTAACTAAGCTGATTTAGGCTCGTCAAATATTCATGTCAGCGCTTATATTTAATGTATGTGAGCAGATTAAGAGTAGCCTACATTATGAAAATCACTAAAACCCACCAAAACTTACTATGTCAAAAGCATCTCAGGATTTAGAGAAGGCGATCGCAAATGCGGCGAAAATTGGTATTTGCTTACCTCAAAACATACCTGAATGGATGCAAAAGATGGGAGTGTTGCCAGAAGATATAATCACTGAATCGACAAAAGTTGGTAATAATAGCTCAAATAATAAAACAGATGTCCTGATAAAGTTTCAGAAATCCCAGCCACTCAAAACTTCTGCAAAACTTAGTAATGCGGGTTATTTTGGTAACTGGTACGGACATGAAAGATTCATAAGTGAATTTGGGCGTAAAGTATTCGACAAGTTGACTACGAAAACATCTCTATGGGCTAACGAATGGGCAAATAAAACCAATAGCCTGTTTGTTGGTGTAAGTGTTAGCTTTGGAGAAAGAACTGGTGACACATTTATTCCATTTTTAGATATTTTTGACGATCTCGAAGATCTAAAAAAGATCGTTTGTGGTGTTGGTGATAATGATAATGTGGCGAATTGTCTATATGTTTCTGATGATCATCCTAAGTCAATTGAGGAAATTCTAGAGAGGCTTACACCAATTAACCTTGAGAAGATACAGGAACTCAGCGAAAATATCAGAGTGATTTTTCGCCCGATCAATCCGTTTACAGAAGCCAGCAACAGAGGAAAAAATGTCTATACCAAATTTCAACCAGATCAACCTTTGAGTGAAATTACAGACATAACAACGATTAAGGATTTAATGAAATTAGGTAAATTTACTGAAGTTTTCCCTAACGGAATTAACCATAACCATATACTCGACACCTTACAAGCTGATTATAAAATTCGCATACCGTTAAGACCCAATCCAACAAGAAAATGGCAATTCTACTCAGAGAGTGAGACTTAGTTGATTGGAATTTTGAGTTTTTGTAATATTCTCTGGTTCAGAAATCTGTAACTTGATCGCTTTAGCTAATGCGTAGCCAAGGTTTACAGGAACAGCATTCCCAATCATCTTGTATCCATTAGCCAAGTTCTTATAATGGAAATTAAAATCATCGGGAAAAGTCTGCACTCTAGCGCATTCTCTAACTGACAATCTTCGATAAGGATTTGGTGAATTAGGATCAAACATCCATTCGTCTTTATCGACCCAAATCATTTTATTAGCTTGTGGATGAATCGGAGCATGACGACCTCCTGCTTGGATTGTGAATGACGGGTCATCCCAATTATGTACTCGGTTGCGAGACATAAATATACTCGAAAATCCACCAGTCATATATTCGTGATTATTAACCAAGCAATTTTCACCATTGGTTTTACAAGTTGGCAAAGCAGGAAGTGCTGATTCTCGTAAATCCCAAACTGCATCTTTTAAAGTCGGAATATGCAGTGATTTCTGAACTAAATTAAAATCAAAGCGTTTATTTAGATCAACATGATAGCCAATAAAAATCACACGTTTCCTTTCTTGAGGAACGTTGTAATTTTTAGCATTCAACAAGGCAAAAGAAACTACATAACCCGCCTCTTCAAGGGATGCAATGATATTTCCAAAAGCTTGCTGATGTTTTTTATGCATCATTCCTGAGACATTCTCGGCTAAAAAGAAGCGCGGCTGCTTATCTCTGAGAATACGAATATAGTCTAGAAATAACTGACCACGAGCATCATCAATTCCTCTTTGTGTACCTCCTTCACTCCAACTTTGGCAAGGCGGCCCACCAATAATCCCTAGACAATCGGGAATCTCTTCTGAAGAAATTTTGCGAATATCTCGCCGATCAAGCACGGTATCTACATGATTGCTTTCGTAGGTTTCCCAAATGTCTTTGTCATACTCATTTGCCCATGTGACATTAAAACCCGCTTGGCGAAAGCCCAAATCCAAACCTCCACAGCCTGAGAATAGAGCTATAACTGATTTGCTCATATGAAAGAGTTTTGATTTTAAATTTATTATTTAATTAAACCAGCTAATTAGCCAATTGTCAAATTAGGCGCTTAGCTATGGTATATTAGAGAGATAAATTAATTGCTAAGTTAAAGATGGCGCAAACACAGAGGAAGCCTGTATATATTTTGCCAGAACATCACGATATTTTGAGGCGGATTGCTTATGAGCAGCGTTGCAATCTATCTGACGTGCTGGATGCTGTGCTAGAAAATGCTGATTGGGAAGTAATTGAAGGCAAGGCGAAAAATAAGCCTTTGCAACGAGCTAATGAAAGAGGTAGTTCTTATAGAGTTTAATCGTACTTATTTTTTAAATAAATTATGAAAAGATTAGAAGTTGAAACCAGAACAATTTTGCTAGCTTTGACGGGATCTAGACTATATAGAGTCCACAATGATGATAGCGACTATGACTACAAAGGCATCTGCATTCCCACGTTGCCTTATTTTATTGGCACTCAAAACTTTGAGCAACTAGATGGGTTTTCTGATCCAAACTGTCTGTATCCATCTTTGACTGATACTGATAGCACTATTTATAACATCAAAAAGTTTTGTCATTTGGCGACACTCAACAATCCCAATATTCTGGAATTGCTATGGATAGATAGAAGTGAATATCTTGTGCTAACTCGTTTTGGCGAAGCTTTGATTGAAATTCGCGATGCTTTTTTAAGCCAAAAAGTTTTTTATAGCTATTCTGGCTATGCCCATGCCCAAATCAAAAAAGTGCAGACGCATAGAAAATGGTTGTTGCGATACAAAGAAGACCCAGATTTTTTCTCATTGCCGCCCAATCCCAAAGATTATGGACTAGATGAAAATCCATTACGGAAAGAACAGTTAAATGCTTTTCTGGAATTTCTCTATATTTTAATTAAAGATGCTAGCCAACATAGTGAAGTGGCTACGGAATTGTTAACTCGTGTTGATTTCAAAGGATTGCTAAAGCAATATCCCTTAGCGGAAGAGCTTCTACCCGCAGTGCAGTACTATACGAGGTCAACCAATGAATTTGTGACTTTGCTGCACAATACTCAAACCTATCGGCAAGCGTTGCAAGAATACGATGCTTACCAATCATGGCGCAAAAATCGCAATTCCAAACGTGCCGAAATCGAGGAGAAAGTGGGATATGACAGCAAGCATTCTGGTCATTGCTATCGCTTACTCAAATCTGGGATTGAGATTTTGAATGGTGATGGTGTGATTCCGAATCGAGAGATAACTGGTGATGCCCAATTCATTCGTCAAATTCGCAATGGAGAAGTACCCTATGACAGCCTAATTGCCGAGGTCAGCAATCTTGAGATCGCGCTTGAATCAGCTATGAAAAATACAAAACTACCTAAATATCCAAATCAAAAGCTGATCGAAGAAAAGCAGATTGAGATTATTAAGGAATATCTTAATTTTTAAATACAGGTTCACCGAAGTAAGTTGTGGGAATTAAACGTAGGATGGGTTAGCGATCGCGTAACCCATCATTGCGACCTAATTGATGCGTTACGCTGCGCTAACGCATCCTACATTTAAAGAGATTTTTTTATGAGCATATTAATTAGACAAAGCACGATTATTTTGCCCGATCGCAAAACGCTATTAGGTGATGTTTTTATTCACCATGGCAAAATTGCTGCGATCGCAACTCACCTCGATCCCAAAGATCTCAGTGCTGATGATCGACCTTTAGAAATTATCGAAGCCGAAGGTTTGACACTATTGGCGGGCGTGATTGATCCGCAGGTACATTTTCGGGAACCAGGGTTGGAGCATAAAGAGGATTTGCGATCGGCGAGTCATGCTTGCGCTAAGGGTGGCGTGACTAGCTTTTTAGAAATGCCGAATACGCGACCACTGACGATTACACAGGCGGCGCTCGATGACAAGCTCAGTCGGGCGGCTAGCAAATGCGTAGTCAATTACGGATTTTTTATTGGGGCGACGGGTGAAGTTTTACCTGATTTGCTGAGTGCGAATCCTACTTGTGGGATCAAGATATTTATGGGATCGATGCATGGTGATTTGTTGGTCGATCAAGAGGATCTGTTAGACAAGATTTTTTCGCAGGGCGATCGCTTAATTGCGGTTCATGCTGAAGATCAAACACGGATCTCTCAGAGGCGCGTCGAATTTGCAGACAGCAAAGATCCTGCCAAACATTCATTGATTCAGGACAATCAAGCGGCGCTGAATGCGACGAAACTAGCCGTAAAGCTTTCTCAGAAATATCAACGCCGCTTGCATATTTTGCATATGTCCACGGGTGAAGAGGCGGAATTTTTGCGCCAAGAAAAACCTGCATGGGTGACTGCCGAGGTGACACCGCAGCATTTATTGATGAATATTGGGGCTTACGAGAAAATTGGCTCTCTGGCGCAAATGAATCCACCACTGCGATCGCAACGTGACCAAGATATCTTGTGGCAAGCGCTATTAGATGGCGTGATTGACTTTATTGCGACAGATCATGCACCGCATACCTTGGCTGAGAAAGGACTAGCCGCCAGTGAAGATCTGCCATCCAATCAATCTGAAAAATCCTCTAAAGATACTGTATTGCTAGAGCCAGTCAATGTACCGTCAGGAATGCCAGGGGTCGAAACCTCCATGCCTCTAATGCTGACGGAAGCAATGAAAGGGCGTTGTACTGTGCATCAGGTCAGTGAATGGATGAGCCGAAATGTTGCGATCGGGTACAAAATTGCCAATAAAGGCGAGATTCGGATTGGTTGGGATGCGGACTTAGTATTAGTCGATCTGCATAACTATAAACCTGTGCGAAATGAAGATTTGTTGACGAAATGTGGCTGGAGTTCTTTTGCTGGCTGGGAACTCACAGGCTGGGCGGTGACCACGATTGTCGGTGGTCAAGTGGTGTATGCCAATGGGAAGGTCAATCCTGATGTACGTGGTCAAGCATTGCAGTTTGGTTAGATTCGAGACACAATGGATACTCATCAGTGAGTAAATTTAAAAGCCTTGCTTTGCAAGGCTTTTAAATTATCTGGGTTTGATTTGGCAACGTCACGCAACATTATGTTTTTTATGCGAAAAATATCGATCAGGCTGTTGGGCTTGCTAATATCCGCGATCGCAACTGGCTTATTTACCGCCTGTGGTAACTCTGGTTCTGGAAATAATAATTTTTCCATGCCTGCAAACGATACAACGAAAGTTTCGCCTACACCCACTAAGACTACAAGCCCCTCACCAACTAGTTCGCCTAGCCCAAAACCTGCGATCGCGCCCATTAATTTACCTGAACTAGAAATCAAAGCACTCGAACCATACAAACATCGTTCGGGGCTTTTGGAAATGGATGTACCGAAGGACTGGAAATTAATTGATAAGAGTCAAACAGGCGAATTACTGGTGACTTGGAATGAACAGGCGGGGAGAGCGACTATTTCCGTAAATATTTTTGTACCTCCAAGCGAAATACCTGAAAATCGACTAGGTGATGTTTTTGCCGTAATTATTAAAGAGATGTATGGCAATCAATCAGATTTTGAGATGAAAGCACCCGTAACTGAGGCAACAGGAAATATCGTAATTGAATGGACATCAACTGTGACTGTCGGAAACAAGAAAATAAAATTTCAAGCTAATAGTAAATTACAGCGCCGTAATAACAAGTTTATAATTCTAACTTGTGGAGCGATCGAGCCAAAGTTTAGTGAACTAAAAGATTACTTCTTTAAAATATCTAATAATCAAGTTGTAAATGCTGATTTAGCAATTCCTTAATATGAGTAAGTACCTCGACATAATTAAAAACCCAGAACCAAAATCTGTACCACCCGCTGCGCTGGTGGTACAGATTTTGGGGCTTTATATTTAATTGTGCCTAGCTACTTAGCGCGGCGAAGCCTCGCTACTAAAAATCAGTTGTTTTACTTACGAATACTCAAGGGTAAAAAAGCCCTAATTACAGTTAACTCATAGGGAATGCTCTCGATTGCTAAGCGACCACCATGCAGTTCGAGCAAACGCTTGGCGATCGCCAACCCCAACCCAGTTCCCTGCTGAATATAAAGCTTTTTCTCAAACTTCATATATGCACCAAAATTAGCAATCTGCTCTGGCTCAATCCCCTGACCATGATCAGAGATACTCAAACAATATTCTTGTTCATCACAACTACCAACAACATCTACAGAAGTTCCTTCCGAAGAGAATTTGAAACCATTATCAACAAGTTCCTTAACAATTACATTTAAGTAAGAGTCTGAGATTTGAATACTGGCATCATTAATATCAACATGCAAATCAGAAACACGATTATAGTTTTCTGCGATTTTTTTGGCACAACTTGCAATCTCAATATCAACAAAAGTTGCCTTACTATTACGGATTTGGTTAAGCCATTCGGTATTGTTCTCCGTTGACTCTAACTCAGCATATAGCAGAAATTTTTTGACCATTTCATGCATGTCTCGCCCCGCTTTACGAATGCGCTTACCAATATCTGGGACTTCATGGGCTTGCATAGCATGATAGTTTTTGACCAAAATATCTGCCAAACCCATGACTTCGATCGCAGGAAATAATAACTGATGAGGCAGTGACTTCGATATATTGCCCCGCAAGTTAGCTAGCTCTTGTTTGTAATAACTATTAATTACTTCTTGTTTCTTAAACTGAGCATTGATCGCCCCCAATAGTTCATCCCTAGTAAAAGGTTTAGTCAAATAATCATCTGATCCCAATTCCATACCTTGTCTAAAGTCATTTTTGTCAGACTTGGCACTAAGAAATATAAAGGGGATTGTCGTGGTCGAGGGGTTATTCCGCAGAGCTGTAATCACTCCATAGCCATCGATTTCAGGCATCATGATATCGCAGATGATCAAGCTGGGAATATGCTGCTGCGCCATCTCTAAACCAGTACGACCATTATTGGCACTGATCACCATATACCCTTCGGCTTGCAGCATCCTAGTGGTATTCAGCAAGACATTTGGATTATCTTCGATGAGAAGAATTTTTTTCATAAAAGCTGACGAGTATCTTTATGCAACATTATACAGATGGTAATCAACAGTGAGTCTAAGATATAACACATAGAAAATCTTGCGATCGCTATCTACAATGCTAATATCGCAATCTTAAACTGGAAACCCTCCGTCAGAGATTGGCAAAATTACTGTAAATTTGGTGCCGATATCTAACTTACTCTCTACAGATATTGAACCATTGTGAATATCGATACAGTTTTTGACAATCGACAGACCCAATCCTGTACCAGGTAATATTCCTACATTTTTACCACGATGAAAAGCCGCGAATAGATCTTCTAAATCTTCTTCTGGAATGCCAATACCATGATCGCCAACCACAAAAATCACTTGTTCTTGATCCACAGTAATTTGAAAATCAACTGTTTTATTGTGTGGAGAATATTTAACTGCATTTGTGAGCAAATTAGTCAAGATTTGACGTAATAATTTATCATCCATTTTCACTAATAAATCTGGGAGGTCATCTTCAAGATGAGGATTTTCAATGAATGTACTAGTTGCAGATATATATATAGATGAGTTGAGAGTATAGTCTTGAGCAAAAGTTCTTTGCATCTGACGTAATAGTTGGATACAAAAGCTTAAAAGATTAAATTTAGTAAGATTTAGCTTCACTTTATTTGTATTACTCCGACTCAGAAATAATACATCTTCCATCAGAGCCGTCATATGCTTAACTTCCGATTGAATTTGATGCAATTGATCGACCTGTTCTTCCTTTGACCATTCATAATATTCAAGCAGTTCTGATGCGCTTTGAATCGTCGTTAGAGGCGTACGAAATTCATGGGATACAACCGATATAAAATCTGTTTTCATTTGACTAAGTTCACGTTCTTGAATAAGCGATCGCGATAAAACATCAGCCGATAGTTGGAGCTGTTCATTTTGTTCTTGAAGCTTCTTTTGTAATGAACATAGCCGCAAGTGTGTTTCGATTCTAGCTAATACTTCAATTAACTGAAATGGCTTGCTAATATAATCGACTCCGCCCACAGAAAATGCTTCTACTTTCTCAGATGGCTCTTCTATCGAACTAATAAAAATAATTGGTATATCTTTAGTTACTGAATTAGCTTTTAATCTGGTACATACTTCGTAGCCATTAATATCAGGCATCCGAATATCGAGTAAAATTATATCAGGTAATTGTTGATTAACTTTATCTAATGCTTCTAATCCACTAGTAGCTGTTTGTACTTTATAGCCTTGTCTCATTAACAATAAGGATAAAAGTTGAACATTATAGATAGTGTCATCAACAATAAGAATAGAAGCATTTTGGGGCTGTTTACAGCCTTCAAATATTTCAGTTTGTTCAGGTTGGTTTAGATTTTGATTAGTCATAATAATTACCTTTCTATTATTGTTATCATAACATCGCGATCGCTCTAGCAATCCTAAATAGTTTGTATAATAACTCCCTTCTCAATGAATAATTAAGTAGCTAGGTGCAATTAAATATAAAATCCAAAGAAGCTGGTTTGCCCGCGCAGCGGGCGAACCAGCTTCTTTGGGCTCTGGGTTTTATTATGCCTAGCTACTTAGTATTGCGTGGCAAAGCTGCACACCACTAATCATTCATTGGGGAATACCTACATGCGCTTATCTATAATTCTGCCCTGTTTTAATGAAATTCAGCATAGGTATTTAAACCGAATTCTCACGAATCTAATGGCTCAATTAGTTCCTCTAAATTGTGAAAAAGAAATTATTGCCGTGGTCAGTGCTAGTGATGATGGGACTGATCTGGTTTTGGACGAATATGCCGCGCGATCGCCTGAAATTCAAGTTGTGCGATCGCAAGCCAAAAACCGCGCTCAGCGGCTAAATCAAGGCATTGCAGTCAGCACGGGCGACATAATCTTGTTGCACCATCCAGCAACGCTTTTGCCAGAACGTATAGCCCTAGAGCTAATTGAGCAGACTTTAGCTGCTGGAAATCATTGGGGCGCGTTTAGCCATAGCTTTGACTTTACACATTGGTTATTAGATTTTACGTCTTGGTACTCTGACAACGTGCGTGTAAAGCAAAAAGGGATCGTTTATTTAGATCACTGTCCGTTTATTGATCGTCAAATATTAGCGAAAATTGGCAACGTCCCCGATCTTGATATTTTTGAAGATACGGTGCTAAGCGATCGCCTATGTCAATTCTCGAAACCATTGCTGGCTCAAGGAAAAGTAGTTACCTCCGCAAGACGATTTCACCAGCGCGGAATATATCGTCATGCTATGCTCAATCAGTGGTTAAAGCTTTGCTACCACCTCAATATTGACCCGCGATCGCTTAATCGTTTGTACGAACAAAAAGCTAGTATTAACGTCAAGTATGGTGATTGAATATGAGATAGTGGGCTGCGATCGCAATCTCGTATTTTGGCTAGATCCTATTAGTGAGGAGTTTTTAAGGGTGATTAGTTCCCATAGGTTCGGTAAAAGTAAATACGATCTATTCGGCAAAAAGAAAGGATTTCCAGCGCAGAAATCTTGGACTTCGACCTTATATCGTGGCGGGGATATCTTATTTGCAACTTGGGTCGGCTTGATCTGTGCCGTGCCACCTTGCTACATGCAAACCGATTTTCAAAGACCAGCCGAAGCTGCGGAACTCAAACTTGCTCAAGCCATAGTGCCAATCCCGCCGCGTGCAGTTAACCCTCTCGCCCTTGATCTCACCGATGATCTATTAGAGAGCGATCGCGCCAAACTCCTACAAGCGATCGACCATAGTATTCAGTATATCCGTACTCCATCCGCCGCTAAGCGCTATCCGATCGCAGGAATTAGTCAAGATTTAATGGATCGCAGTTTGGTGCGGTTTCGTCGGCTCGTCCAAGTATCTCGCACTGCCAAAGATCTTCAGCAAGCCGTCAATCGTGAATTTGATCTTTATCAGTCAGTAGGGCGCGACGGTACTGGCGGTGTGCAGTTTACAGGCTATTACGAGGCTGTGTACAAGGCAAGCCGCACTCGTACTGATGAATTTAAATACCCGCTTTATAGCTTGCCCTCAGATTTTAACCAATGGCAATCGCCCCATCCCACCCGCGCCATGCTTGAAGGCAGTAAGCGCATGGCAGGTTTAGAGATTGTCTGGTTAAGCGATCGCTTCCAAGCTTTCTTAGTGCATGTCCAAGGCTCCGCAAGGTTTGAGCTACCCGATGGCAATTTATTAACTGTTGGTTATGCTGGCAAAACCGATCAACCCTATCGTTCAGTGGGTGCAGAGATCGTCCGCGATCGCAAAATGCGTCTTGAAGACGTGACTTTGCAGACGCTGATCGAATATTTTCAAAAGAATCCCCAAGATTTAATTAAGTATCTCAATCGCAACCCCAGTTTTGTCTTTTTCCGCGAAACCAATGGTAAACCTGCGACGGGTAGTCTCGGTGCGCCAGTCAGCGCAGAGCGATCAATTGCTACTGATAAAAAAATCTTTCCCTCTGGCGGGATTGCCCTAATCCGTACTGAAATTCCGTTTGAAAATCCCACCACAGGTAAGCTGGAATTGCGTCAAGTGCAACGCTTTGCCCTCGACCAAGATACTGGCGGCGCGATTCGTGGTGCAGGACGAGTCGATATTTTTATGGGAACAGGCGATCGGGCTAAGCAAAGAGCTGGGCTTATTAAAGGCGATGGCGAGTTGTATTATCTTGTATTAAAAAAATAACCACAATATTTTTGTTGAAA
>JAYUSC010000207.1:0-1932 GCA_043755885.1 Pseudanabaena sp.
CGGCGGGCGTAGCCCGCCGCCACATTTTTGGGTTTTGTAATTCTTGACATTGGGCAATTTTTACCGCAGACTTAATAATTGCCAGTTAGAAATCAATTAATCTAGCTAACCAAAATGCGGAACTGGCGGAATTGGTAGACGCGCATGTTTCAGGTACATGTGTTGAAAGACTTGGGGGTTCAAGTCCCCCGTTCCGCATTCATCAATAAAAAAGGCTCGCGATGCGAGCCTTTTTTATTTGTGTCAAACACAAAGAAACTCTAGCACAGCCCTTCGTGACAAGCGATCGCAATCTCAAAAGTAGAACTGCGATCGCATCAATAGACTTCATCATGAGTGCCAATATCAAGTAAAACTATCATTTCTGTCTTATTATCAGAAATTTCTATGGTAAATAAAATCCGACAGTCATAGCCACAAGAACAAGCTTTTAGCCCCAATAGTTTCCCTTGCAATGAGTGAGAACCTAATTGCACGTCAAATACATCCTCCTCCATTAATTGCAATGTCTGCATAATTTTTGTCTCAAGTTGAGAATCCCGCTTTACGAACTTCCTAAATGCTCGTTTGAATTTTGGAGTTGAAACTAATTCTCTCATTAATCTTCTACTAAGGTTGCTTTTAATTCAGAAATAATGCTTTCCAAAGGTTGTGGCTGTAGTTCTCCACGATAGAAAGCAGCAATCGATTCTTTTGCATCTTCAGCTATTTCCGCTCGACGAGCTTCGAGCATTTGGTTTTTGACAATTTCCAATAGCATTTCTTTTTGCTCAAGTGGAAGTTGATTGACTGTTAAAATTGCTTGTTCTAGTGTCACCATGTTTTTAGCTCTTTTGATTTGAATGACTCAAGTTTAAACAGATTATAACTAACTTTAGGGGGAAATAGCGATCGCAAAATCATCCAAGCTCAAACTGCGATCGCAAAATTCATCCACCAAAGAGTCCCTCAAGATAGTTGGGGCTAAAAATATTGCTAAACTTGCGATCTCGACTTCAATGGGGTGATAGACTGAATAGTGAATATAATGTAAAGATTATGCCACAAGGTGAAGACAAAAATCGTAGACCACCGAGAGGGCTTAATCTGGCAGAAAGGCATGTGCAGAAACATTTGATGGATACACCACAAATGCTAAAACAGTTAAAGGAAGATGGTAAGGTTCATGTGTTTAGAGATAGACAGACTTTACGCGAAGTTACGGAAGCTTTATTTGAAGATGGTCAATTTATTGGTACTGTGCGAGGTCACGAACGTTATGGAATGTACTTTAATCAAGCGATCGGTTATAGAATTGATCTAGAAGGAAATCGGCTACTATTGTATTTTGCAGAAATGAAAATTATTAAGGGTGAGTATCATGTCATTCCGCGTACAAAACCAAGCGAAGTTGTCTAATTGGAATTTTATTGAAATGTGGGTTGATCCAACTTCTGATCTTCCTTATGTGTTGATGTTGGTTAGTGATACAGATGGTAGCTATAAGGTTTACGATCCAACTGAGGGTTATAAAGTAGTCTATTTTGAGCGGGATTATGAGAAGGTGAAAGATTTTTTATTAGAAGACGAGTATGTACAAATTCGTGGTCGATATCAAGATGTGGAACAGAAGGCTATGGCTGCTTGATCTCGCTTGAATCTCATGATTTAGTCTGTTTTCTTGAACTAGCGATAGAGTCCTTCCCAAAAAACTACTGCCATAAAACCCACCAAGAGAAAACAGCCTATTCTCAATATTGTTGGAGCTAAAAATATTGCTAAACTTGCGATCGCTTCTGGGAATAAATTCAAAATTATAGCTATCAGTGGAATTAGGAGGGCGATCGCGCAAAGCATCAAATAGATCGCACAAGTTTTACAAGTATGCCTAAAAACTTTGCTATATCTATTGCGATCGCTGTTTTCATGAAGAATAGGGCGCTCTTCTCTAAT
>JAYUSC010000208.1:0-1925 GCA_043755885.1 Pseudanabaena sp.
CCCCGACGGGGCGCACTCTCACAAACTATTTAGGATTGCTATATAGAGATTGCGATATGATGGATATAAATAGCTTGAAGCCCTGACAGTAAGCCTTGACTAAGTTTCAATTTGACTCTATTCCCGATGCTCTTAACGACCTCAAATCTGGTCGTCTCATTGTCGTTGTCGATGATGAAAACCGTGAGAATGAAGGCGATCTGATTGGTGCAGCCCAATTTGCCACGCCTGAAATGGTGAATTTTATGGCGGTGAAAGCGCGGGGGCTGATCTGCCTAGCGATGACAGGCGATCGCCTCGATAATTTAGATCTGCCTCTGATGGTCGATCGCAATACTGATAGCCACCAAACTGCTTTTACGGTCAGTATTGATGCTATGGAAGGGATATCGACAGGAATTTCCGCAGAAGACCGATCGCGCACAATTCAAGCGGCGATCAATCCGAATACGCGCCCCAACGATCTGCGTCGTCCTGGGCATATTTTTCCGCTCAGAGCGAAAGATGGCGGTGTGCTGAAGCGGGCGGGACATACGGAAGCAGCCGTAGATTTAGCACAAATGTCGGGGCTGTATCCCGCAGGCGTGATTTGCGAGATCCAAAATGATGATGGCTCGATGGCGCGGTTGCCTGAGTTGATTGAATATGCAAAGTTACATAATCTTAAATTAATCAGCATTGCGGATCTGATTAGTTATCGACTGGCGCATGATCGCTTTGTGCTGCGAGAAGCGATCGCAAATTTACCATCGTTATTTGGCGACTTTAAAGTTTATGCCTATCGCAATACCCTCGATAATACGGAGCATCTTGCGATCGTTAAAGGTGATTTGCAAGATTTTCCTGAACATGAAGTTTTAGTGCGCGTACACTCAGAATGTCTGACGGGTGACGCGCTCGGCTCTTTGCGTTGCGATTGTCGTGGACAGTTGCAAAGTGCTTTAAAAATGATCGAGTTTGCCAATTGGGGCGTGGTCGTTTATTTGCGACAAGAAGGGCGGGGCATCGGGCTAATTAATAAAATTAAAGCCTATAACCTCCAAGATGGCGGCTTAGATACAGTGGAAGCCAACGAAAAGCTCGGATTTGGGGCTGATCTGCGTACCTATGGAGTTGGAGCGCAAATTTTGCATGATCTAGGCATCAAGAAAATGCGCCTGATTACGAACAACCCGCGCAAACTGGCGGGACTTAAAGGTTTTGATATTCAGGTTGTCGGACGATTGCCATTGTTAATTGAGACTAATGAGCATAATTTGCGCTATCTCGAAACCAAGGCGGAAAAGCTAGGGCATTTGCTCTTGGACACAAAACTCATCACCCTTGGCATTCGTTGGACAGATCATAAACCACCTGAATGGCTCGATCAATTGCGAGAAGTTGCCGCAGCTAATGATCTGCTGCTCCAAGAAGAAACTTCTACGGCTTTTGCAAGTTTGTTTGCGAATGCGAATACGCAAGATCCAGCCCTATTAGCCCAAGAGTTTGCGAGTAAGCTCTCGATTGTGCATTTAGGATTTGATCAATCCAATGAAATTTCCGATGATTGGTATGAGCAGTCACATCATCCTTACCGTCAGGCGATCGTGCGACTATTCAAGTATTTAAAACAATGGGAAAAAATCACGACCTTCAAATTTTGCGTGGCGATCAATGATGCTGAGTTGCCTGAAAGTTTTGTGGAAACGATCAATCTTGGGCTTGCTTGGAATACGCCTTGGAAATGCGATCGCATGTATGAATGGTTTAACTTTTTCCTCCGCGACGGCGACGATCTTGCCATTCCAGATAAGTAAGATAGCCCACACCAGTAGTTGCGATCGCCATTAGCACAATGGCAGCCCAGAAAAAGGTATTGAAGATAACGACTTCCGACATATAACTTGATTGATTTTTGCTAATCGATCATAAAACGTAAAAGGAAA
>JAYUSC010000209.1:0-1923 GCA_043755885.1 Pseudanabaena sp.
GGTCAAACCGCCAATTCGTGCTAAGGGTTCTTCCACACCTTCAAAGCGTCCGATCGGCAAACCGAATTGGTGACGGATGGCGGCATAGGCTCCTGTTACTCGTGTAACCAGCTTGGCTACGCCCGTACAGGTAGCAGGGAAGCTGACTCCCCGTCCTGCGGCAAGACTCTGCATCAGCATTTGCCAACCAAAACCTGCTTTTTCCATACCACCAATGATTTGCGAGATGGGAACGACGACATTCATGCCTTCGATCGGGGAGTTGTAGAAGGGAACACCCATAGGATCATGACGCTTGCCTAAGATTATGCCTGTGGTATGGCTGTGAATCAGAGCGCAAGTAATGCCGACATCTTCACCTTTACCCAAGAGGTTGTCGGGATCATAGAGTTTAAATGCGAGTCCGATCAGAGTTGCGATCGCACCTAGAGTAATGTAGCGTTTGCGGAAGTTCAAACGGATGTATAAGTTATCATCTTCGGCTTGGAATACCACACCTTTAGCGGTAATGCTAGCGGCATCGGAGCCAGCACTAGGTTCTGTTAGGGCAAAACAGGGTATTTCTTCACCGCGTGCTAATCGTGGTAAATAATAATCTTTCTGTGCGTCCGTACCGTAGCTGAGCAGTAATTTGGCGGGACCGAGGGAATTGGTCACGCCGACGGTGGCAGTATGGATAAAAGAACGGGAGGCTAATTTCATCATTACCGCACTATAGGCAAGACTGGAGAAGCCTAAACCACCATAGGATTTGGGGATTGTCATGCCTAAGAATCGTTCTTGTTTGAGATAGTCCCACAGTGCGGGGGGCAGATCTTTGCGGCGATGAATTTCCCAATCTGTTGCCATTTCACAGGCTGTTTCGACTTGAATATCCAAAAAAGATTGAATCTCAGCATCAATGCTGGGATAGGGTTCGCTATTAATGCGTTGAAAATCTGGATTTCCCGAAAAGAATTCGCCTTCAATCCAGACCGTACCTGACTCGATCGCCGCCTGTTCGGTTGCCGAAATACTCGGCAAAAGTTTGAGCGACTGAATTAGTTTCATAATTGGAACTGTAGCAAGATTTCGGCGCAGCAATGGCAGATTAAAGATTAGCGCGATTATGCCGAAAGCGCCCCAAATCCAAATTGGCGCGTTGAGGAGTAAAATTGCGATCGCAACGTAAAGCGACCACTGCCACAGGGATGCACCGATATAGCCTAGCAACATGAGTGTTGCTAACAGCATGGGAATGATAATCGTGAAAGGTAAACTAATCATGATTGATTTCCTTCCTCTAAGAGGATTAAGGATATTTCTCGTAAAGAATCTCCAATCTTCTAGACATAAGTCGGACTTACCCCTTTAATTCCCCCTTTCCAAGGGGGAAAACTAGAAATCTGGTTCCCTCCCCTTTGCAAGTTTGAGTAACCGAGGTGCTGTAACAGCAAATGGTAGGGAAAACTAGAAATCTGGTTCCCTCCCCTTTGGAAGGGGAGGGCTAGGGTGGGGTAAATTTCTCCTAAGTCATTAAATTCTCAAAGACTGCCGCCGCACCCATACCGCCGCCGACGCACATCGTGACTAGCCCATAACGAATGTGGCGGCGTTTCATTTCGTGCAGGAGCGTGGCGGTGAGCTTAGCGCCCGTGCAGCCTAGCGGATGTCCTAATGCGATCGCACCGCCATTGACATTGACAATATCCTCATCCAATCCCAATTTGCGAATCACGGCTAAGGCTTGGACAGCAAAGGCTTCGTTGAGTTCGATTAAGCCGATATCTGCTAAAGTCAGACCAACCTGAGCCAATACTTTGGGAACAGCGAGAATTGGACCAATACCCATGATTTCAGGCGGCACACCTGCGACGGCGAAACCAACCATGCGACCGAGGGGATGCAGTCCTAGCTCTAGCATTTTGCGATGACTGACGAGAA
>JAYUSC010000210.1:0-4439 GCA_043755885.1 Pseudanabaena sp.
GGCGGGCTACGCCCGCCGCCACATTTTTGGGTTCAATTATTTCGTGTAAGTCCCTTAAGCTTTAAATTACTTGAAACTTAGGATTGTTTTTTAGCGAAGTCGCATCAAAACTTTGCGCCCAGTTTAAGAATTTATCATTAATAATTTCACTTTGGGGATCGACCAATAAAGCTAAATAATTTCCTTGTTGCTTGATTACAACCGCAGTATATTCCTTGCCATGAATGACAGCATAGGTAAAATTTTCTACAGGCAAAGAAGCCGTTAATAATGACTTTAGTCCTAGAGATTGAAAAATTGGTTGCACCCAAATGATACTCTTACTGCCATCTACAAGAGTGTAATATTCCTTGGGAAGCCCGCTTAAGTCAAAAGTTGCGGCTCCTAAAGTATAAGCTTCAAATTTAGTTTCTTCTGAGGCTGTCATAGTTGTTAAGGCGATTGATTCGCTCATTTTAATCAAGAACTAATCTTTTATGGTGCGGCGAAGCCGCACCATAAAAGATTAGTTCTTGATCTTATTAATTAAAAAGTAAGTTTGCATTTCTCCCTTACCCTTAATCATAATCTTGCCACGATCAGCAAATTTATATTTATTTTCCAAAATCACATAGGTTGACTCAGAGACTTGAATATGATCAGGTAATCCGTGAGACTCCATCCTACTAGCGATATTGACGGCATCGCCCCACAAATCATAAATAAATTTCTTAATCCCAATGACACCAGCCACAACTGGGCCAGTATTGATACCAATCCGAATTTTGAAAGGTTCGCCAAGATCGCTAGCAAATTTACCAATTACTAGTTGCATATCCAAAGCCATATTTGCGATCGCCTCGGCATGATCGGGCCGAAACATCGGCAGTCCCCCCACGACCATATAGGCATCACCAATAGTTTTGATTTTTTCTAGCCCATATTTTTCGGCTAAACCATCAAATTCCGAAAATATCTCGTTCAGTAAGCATACTAATTTCACAGGTGGCACTTTTGCGGACAGCTCCGTAAAATTCACAATATCCGCAAATAAAACTGTAGCCTCGTTAAAGCCGTCAGCAATAATCTTTTCCCCTAGTTTTAGACGATCTGCGATCACAGAGGGCAGAATGTTTAACAGCAAATTCTCAGAAGTATCTTTTTCCTGTTGAATCAGGGCTTCAGCGCGTTTACGTTCTGATATCTCTTTAATAATTCTGGAATACATCTGATTAAAAGCTGACATCACATCGCCGACTTCATCAGTTCGCCATGTCGCCATTGAATGAAATTGCAAATTCATTTGCTCTTGACTGATCGAATCCGCAACCAGTTCGAGATCTTCGCGTAATTTTAAAATCGGTAAAATGACGATCGCGCCCAAAATCACCAATGTACTCGCGGTCACGAATACAGAAATAATCGCCACTAAGCCAATAATTCGCCATACATAATTAATTAGGTCTTGCTGAATAAACTCGACATTGTGGCGCACGATTAATATATATTCACTACCAAGCGGTTTGCCGTTCCATGCGACATCATAGCGATCCCCCTTACGCACCCTTGTGATCGGCTGATCGCGCACATTAGCAGCAGAGAGCGTTGAAACTTCACCCATTTGAGCAAGGCGTTGCCCTTGGGCATTCTCTACCGTCCATCCTGCGATACGTGTATCGCCCTTGATTGTTTTCGCTAAATCCGTCAGTTCCGCCTCTGTTTGCATCGATTTAGCAGTTTGCAAAAAAAATCTCGCTTGAATAGCCGAGACGTTTTCCACCTGATCGATTAATTCTTGTTCACGCCGAAAATAAGACGGAACCAAAAGAATCGCCTCGATTACAACAATACTGACAAAGATCCAAAAGGCAATCCGTCGTGATAATTTTGCTTTTGCTAAGCTCAGCAGCGCTTGCGATCGCTCTTCCATGAGTGCTCCATGCTACTGACTTTATTCAACCCTAGCCACGCCATCATTACAACCGTCATAGTGCTTAAACAAAAAAAGGGGGAGCTTCGCACCCCTTTTGTTTTCAGGAAACAGTCCAATCTTCAATTAGTAAGTCAGGTACTTTACAGAAATCTTTGCGATTACTGGTGACTATTATGCCATTCACAGAAATTGCGATCGCAGCAATTTGCAAGTCTTTCGTACCAACCTTATTAGTTAACTCCTTTTTGAGATCTCGATAAATTTGATATGCATTTTCATCAAAATCCAGCACATTAACCTTTTTTAAATATGCCAATGTATTCTTAAAACCTGTATAAGCCCATACACAACGTTCAGAGTTCACATTCATGCCCCTAAACCAGCCACGAATTTGCTCCTCTGCGGTAATTGCTGTAATAGCAACATCTTTTGGATTAACAGTAGAAATATGTTTTAAAACATTAGGATGAGAATGTTGTAAGTAAGTCACATGGTTAGTATCAAGTATCCACAAACTCATCTAATTTAATTCCTCATCAGTAATATCTTGATGATGGGCTTCGATAGATGCAGCTACTTCTTCAAATAAGGGATTATCTTTGTGCATACCAGCCATTTTTAGCCAAGGATTATCTTGGTTAACATTAGGCAAAGAACCTAAGAGGTTTTCTACTTGCTTTAGTTGGCTTCGAGCATCTGACACTTTTTCTTCATATTCTTCAACGAAACTGGCAATTACATCTTTGAGTTCATCAACGGTTAAATTACTAACTAACTGACTTGTCATTTTCGATGACCTCCACTACTTAGCAAAGTATAACTTAAACAAAAGGGTCGCATCGCGACCCTTTTGTTTATCTCAGTGCTGAGTTTTTGGACTTTTCGACTTCGCGATCTTTTTTGCCGCGCCAGATAAATCGTAATGGTGTACCTTCAAAACCAAGAGTTTTGCGGAATTGATTTTCGATGTAACGTTTGTAGTTATCGTTAAAACGGTGAGGATCGTTGACGAATAGAATTACGGTCGGAGGACTATCCGAAATTTGAGTACAGTAATATACCTTGCCCTGTTTACCGCCGCGACTGGTGGGTGGCGCGTGCCATGTGACCGCCTCATTGAGCGCTTCATTTAAAATCGCGGTGGGGACGCGGCGCTTATGTTGTTCATAGGCGATATCGACGCGCTCCAGAATTTGCTCGACCCGCTGCCCAGTCACCGCACTGACAAAGATAATCGGTGCATATTCCACAAACATCAGACGGCTTTTCACATCGGCGGTGTAGTCGTAAATGGTGTAGGAATCTTTTTCGATCGCATCCCATTTATTAACCACAATTACGCAAGCTTTGCCTTCGTCATTAATCCGCCCAGCCAGCTTTTGATCTTGATCGGTAACACCATCGAGAGCATCGATGACTAGCATAACTACATCAGAACGCCCGATCGCTTTGAACGCACGGTTGATGCTAAAAAATTCAATACCATAATCAATATTCTTTTTGCGGCGTACACCCGCAGTATCAATCAAGCGATATTTCTTGCCATTGCGCTCAACCGACATATCGATCGCATCGCGAGTTGTGCCAGATATGGGACTGACAATGCTACGATTTTCACCGATGAAAGCATTTAGCAAGCTGGATTTGCCGACATTAGGACGACCAATAATCGCCACTTTAATTTCGTCGGTTTCCTTAACGACTTCTTCGGGTGCGGGCAAATGCTTAATTAACTCATCTAACAATTCGCCCGTACCGTTGCCATGAATCCCTGACATCGGGATCGGTTCGCCTAAGCCTAGATTCCAAAATTCTGCGGCTAGGGACAGTCCAAATTTGGAGCCTTCACATTTGTTCACCGCCAATAGCACAGGAATATTCTGCCGACGCAACCAGCCACCTAGCTGCTCATCGGCATCGGTAATCCCGGCCATACCGTCAACCACAAAAATCACGGCAGCAGATTCACGAATGGCAATCTCCGCCTGTTCACGAATCATCGGTAAAAATTCAGTTTCGTCGTCAAATACTAATCCACCTGTATCAACGACTTGAAATTCATGTGCGCCCCAAAAACATTCGCGATAAACGCGATCGCGGGTTACACCAGGTTGATCGAAGACGATCGCATATTGCTCTCCCGACAGACGGTTTACGAGCGTAGATTTGCCCACATTGGGGCGACCGACAACGGCAACAATCGGTAGCGGCATGGCTTTACAGTTTTGGAATTCCGAACTCACTACTATAACTTTAAATTGGTACAATGGTCAATACAAAAACAGCTTTTTGTAAGGCAACCGCACACCTTTCTCAACAAAATAGTAGATATTTCTTAACAAAGAAGATAATAATGACAAGACGGGAGAATTGAGCGTATTTGGCATGAGAAGTCCAAAATGCTAGCAACAGTCAACCCCACAAGATTAATCGAAATACACTTTAGGGAATCCCAAGAAAAAAAATAATCCATATAAAACCCAAAAATGTTGCGGGGGGGGACGCCCCCCGCGACCATGTTGGGGGT
>JAYUSC010000211.1:0-10706 GCA_043755885.1 Pseudanabaena sp.
TCGAACATCAAGCGGAGTTGCGATCGCAGTTTTTCATTCAGCGCAGGTATTTCTCGACTTAGCCCACGCAAATGCCGTTCTACCCTTTCAAAGCTTTCCAATGAGTGCGACGCATATACTAATTTTCCCTTTTCGACATAAAATGACCAGCGAATGCGATCGCGAAAAACGTATAGGCATCCATCTTTACTGGACTCTAGACTTGTCAATATTTCTCTAGCAGATTTTTCTTGATCTTTGATCATATCAATATTGGCACGTACCATGATCTACCCCAATGGCAAAACTTATCAATGCTAGAAGCAATCTTGAAGCCCCACTCAAGATGCAACATCCTTCGATTATTTGATGATTTTATATTCAATATTAAACCATTGTTTGTTTTTTTCTAATATAAGCACTTGTACTTAGCAATCCCAAATTATGCGAGGGAGTTTGCCCCAAAGTGATGCTTTTGTCTCAACCATTGGTAAGCGCTGTAAAATTTAAAAGTTTAGACAAGATTTTAAATTCTTAAATGGTTCCTAAGATGCTTACATAAGATGACGCATAACCATCTTCAGTAAATCAGCTTGAGCAAATGGCTTGGTTAAATAATCGGTCGCGCCCGCTATGTTTGCTCGCGCACGGTTAATGAGTCCTTTATTGCCAGTCACCATCACAATTGGAATATCTCTTAAGCTAGGAGATTTCCGAATTAAAGAACAGAGTTGATAGCCATCGACATTAGGCATTCCAATATCTAACAAAATCAAATCAGGATGGATAGAATTAATTTTCATCAAGGCTTTCATCGAGTCTTGAATCAGTGTAACTTGAAAATCTTCATTTCCTAAATAGCTACTAATAATTCCCAGCATCGACTCGCTATCATCGATACAGACAATCTTCGATATTTTGACTGATTGCCGTAAAACAATTTGAGAAATACTGGAGATATCATCCTTAGTTTCACGCTCTTCTAAGGCTGAGGTTTCTGGGGATTTCCTAGTATTTTTGCGCGCCTCTTCGGGAGCTAGATAATAGGTGCGTGGCAACATATTAAAAGGAGCTAATGGTTCTCTTAATAAAATCGAGCCATCACTAATTAGAGAACTAAGATGCTTAGCGATCGCCAGCGGATCTTTGCCTAATAATGCACCTAACTGACAGAAGTTAAAACCACGTAAAATGCGCCCAAGTCCCTGTACAGTTTCAGGGGACATGCGTTTTTCCGCAGTTTTTTGGCTGACTAAGTATGGGCATTGGTAAGGTGAGCAAATCGCGGGACCAAGCTTAGACCACTCTTGGAGTCGTTGTGTAACTACTTCTAAGATCCGATCAATCGACAAATTGCAATATGATTCTCGTAAGAAATGTTCGTAATAGATCCCACTAAACTCCCCGTCAGGTAGACATAGGAATGCTTCGATAACTTCTTGAATGATTCGGACAACTAATTTACCTGCCATAGCTTTTGAGAGATAGTTTTCATTAACTAGCCACAAAATTGCAAGGTATTCAACACAGAGAATTTCGCTGGTAACTTTGTACTTGGCATTATCTGGAGATTGATCGTCAAAGAGGAGTCGCAGCTGCGATCGCATTTTATCATCGAGATTTGGGACTTCGCGACTTAAGGCTCGCAAATGTCTTTCTAATCTTTCAAAACTATCTAATGAGTGGGAAGCGTAGACTAGTTTGCCGCGCTCAATGTAAAACGACCAACGAATGCGATCGTGTACCACATAAACACACCCAGATCGAGTTAGCGCTAAACTCTTTAGTAATTCCCTAGCCGAGTCTTTCTGTACTTTACTTAAGTTGTCTACACCAGTATTAACACGCATTGTGATTATTACCAATTGCTAAGTCTGAATTCGTCTTTCACCTCATTTAGAAGGTTCTTTGGTTGTATTTAGAAAATTTCTAAGTAGCTAGGCACAATTAAATATAAAACCCCAAGATCTGTACCGCCCGCGCAGCGGGCTGTACAGATCTTGGTTCTGGGTTTTTAATTATGCCTAGCTACTTATTTTTAACTAAAGCTTCACTAATTCTCACAGATGCTTATTAAACCATGATCTTATGACAAACAAAACAAAATACGTAAGATTTAAAGATGTTTTGATGAGTTTGTAAAGTCGTTGATGGGGGCTAAAGACAAAAGTAAAGTCATTTGGCTGATTCAAAAATAGCTTATGCTATACCAATCGTAAATGTTGTGAGGAAGATCACACCTTTCGGTGCGCTCTTCCTCAAATTTACAGAGTTTCTGAACATAGTCTTTAAAAATCGTGTCGCTTTTTTTATCGAAACTTTTACCGCTGTTTTTCTATCCCCTTGGATTATCGAGTCTATTAATTGCGATCGCCTTAGTAATTTTGTTATGGCGATCCAAACGCTCACCTAATACTACTAACTCTAGTAAATTAATCAGCTTATTTAAAAAAAATCGGTTTGCCTCAACCCTAATCGGACTGGCTTTAGTAATTTTGTTACTAAGCAGTAATGAAATTTTTTCTAAGTGGTTAGTGCGATCGCTAGAATGGCAGTATCTGCCAAACGCCGACATCCCTCAAGCCGAAGCGATCGTGGTCTTGGGTGGTGGCACAAGACCACGCATAGCGCCGCGACCTTGGTATGAGGTCAATGAAGCAGGCGATCGCATTTTGTATGGCTCATGGCTCTATAAGCAGCGTAAAGCGCCTTTATTAATCGTCACTGGTGGTCGAGCCGAATGGCTAGGCGAGGGCGGTAACCCTGAGTCTGAAGACATGGCTGCGATCGCTGAATTGATTGGTGTGCCGCCCAGTGCCATTATCCAAGAATCGCAA
This sequence comes from Pseudanabaena sp., assembly GCA_043755885.1. Taxonomy (GTDB): domain Bacteria; phylum Cyanobacteriota; class Cyanobacteriia; order Pseudanabaenales; family Pseudanabaenaceae; genus Pseudanabaena. Next base: position 2,817 of record JAYUSC010000211.1, read on the forward strand.
TCTTTTAATACCCGCGATAACGCGATTAATACCAAGGAAATCCTTACTAAAAGGGGGATCAATAAAATATTGCTAGTCACATCGGCTCTGCATATGCCACGCTCAATGGAAATATTTCGGAAAGTCGGCGTTGAGGCTATTGCTGTGCCAACTGACTTTTTGTCAGTACAAAATGAGAACAGCAAAGGGTTGGCTGCGGTACTGGAGTTACTGCCTAGTGTGGATGCGCTCAGAAATACGACCAATGCGATCAAAGAGTACATTGGCTTACTGGTTTATCAACTAGCAGGATGGGCTTGACCGCAAAAGGAAAGGCGGCGGACAGCGCCGCCTTTCCTTTTGCGGCTGCTACAATTCCATAGGTACTTGTGTACATGATGGCTCTCTGATTAAATAGGCGCTAGTAATATCACAAAATTTATAAATCTTTATGAGCAGGGGCAACGGCAAAAATAGCGGCAGCATGAACACGATTTGGATCGTGCTGGGATTGGCTGTCCTCGGTACGGGGCTGGGCGCTGCGATCGCCTCACGATTTGTCGCCCGAACACCCTCAGCTTCTACGGAGATAGCCACAGCCACCAATGAGTCAGCTTTAAACCCTGCTAATCCTGTCGCAAGTAATGATTTGCGAGCCTTTTGTCAATACAATGCTTTGGATTCGGTGACGGCTTCGCTCTATCAGGTCAGATCGATCAATGCGATCGCGAATGACCCACTAACGATCTTATCAAGTCTGAGCAGCAGCATTAATGCTGATCTGATCGCCAGTTTTACCCCTGTGCCATTTCCTCAAATTAGCGATCGCGCCCGATCTGCCAAAATTCCGATCATCATGTATCACGACATCACGGCGACAAAAGATGTCGATTGGGATGTCACACCTGAAGAACTCGAAAAACATTTCCAAGCGCTCCAAGAAGGTGGATACACACCAATTACGATGGATCGCATGGTTAACCATCTGCGTACAGGTTCTCAATTGCCAGAAAAACCTGTACTGCTCACCTTCGATGATAACTATGTCGGTCAGTACAAATATGCATTCCCATTGCTAAAAAAATATAACTATCCAGCGGTATGGTCTGTCCATACTCGCTTTGTCGGCACAGGTGGACAGAAGCCCAAAGCAACTTGGGAGCAACTGCGAGAGATGCAGAAAAGTGGGCTTGTCACCGTTGCTTCCCATACAGTCAATCACCTTAATCTAAAGGATCTTAGCGAAAAAGAAATCGAAAAAGAAGTAACGGAATCGAAAAAAGTTCTTGAACAGGAATTGGGGATTTCTATTGATTACTTTACTTATCCTGAAGGAGATTTCACCGATAGAGCTAGAGATAAAATTAAAAAAGCTGGTTACAAAGCTGCCTTGGCAATGAGTCTCGATCCGCGTCAAGAGCGCTCAGCTAATGAGTCAGAAGATTTGCTTGTGATCATGCGTTTTGGACAATCACGATTTAGTGAAGCGATCGAACAAGCTTCTGGCGGAACTTCTGCAAGTCAAGTTTCACTTTTGCCCACCGTAAGCAATGGCATAATTAACTTTACTGCTCCTGTGGAGAAGCGCAAAGTTACCATTGATGGATTGTCACTTATCCTTGTCCAAGGCGGTCGCGCCGTCACAACTCATGCGGACAAACGCGCTCAGGTTGCCGAGATTCTGGCGATGACTCCCAATGCGATCGCAGCGGTGGATGGTGGATTTTTCTCGCTCGAACGTATTGATGGCAATACAATGATTGGTCCTGTGATGAGCCAATTTTCTAGCTACGCAGGAGTTTTTAATGTTGGGAATAAAGGCGAAAATCCGCTTCTCAATGGTCGTCCTCTAGTTTTGATTAGTCCTACGACCATCAAATTTATTCCCTTCAATGCCGCTAAGCATATTTCTTTAGAATCAGTAAAATCTGAATTAGCAGATGTGACTGATGCCTTTGTTGCCGCAGGTTGGCTAGTCCGCGATGGTAAACCACAATCCGCAGAATCCTTTGGTAAGCTCTATGGTTTTGACGCAAGTCGCGATCGCGCTTTTTGGGGAATTGATCGTTCTGGTAGACCAACAATTGGCGTAACCATGGAAATGATCGATTCCGTCGGTTTAGGTAAAATCTTGGCGAAAGCTGGGTTGCGCGATGTGGTCATGCTCGACTCTGGCGCAAGTGCCTCGCTTGCCTATCGGGGCAAGTCTGTCATGGCTTACGAACCACGTCCTGTGCCACATATTGTGGCACTTTTACCACCCGACCCAGCCCCTGTAGAAAGTACTGAAAAGCCCAATTGTCCAGTTAGTTTAAATCGCTTTTGAGATTTCAAGCAATCCCCAAATATTTTGCTTATTAGTGGGGCGGTCTCGCCGCCTCACTAATAAGCAAAATCTGGATTGGTACTTTATTTATCCGCTTGGGCTTAATTACTTTGGAGATTTAGATCGCTCAGAGTTAATCTTTAAGTCATCTACCCATGGTTTAGTGTTGCAGATTACATTGATCCTCGGTAAGCGATGCTTAAACCCGCAAAGAATTTCCCATGAAATTGTGCCTAATAAATTTGCCCAGTCGTCAGCAGTATTTTCGGATTCGCCACCTAAAAATGTGACAACATCACCGACATTTACATTAGGAACATGCGTCACATCGATCGCAGATTGATCCATTGTAATTGTGCCGATCTGAGCAACTTTTTGACCATTTACTGCCACCCGAATCCGATTGGATAAACCGCGTGGAATACCGTCAGCGTAACCGATCGCAACGGTTGCCATCGTCATATCCTGTGCGGCGATAAATGATCGCCCATAACTTACACTGGTTCCTGCTTTGATTTCTTTGACTTGAGTAATCCGTGCTTTGACCGTGAGCGCAGGACGTAAATCAATAATATTTTTGAGATGCGGCGCGGGATAAAGTCCATACAGCCCTAAACCAGTTCGCACAATGTCGTAATGAATTGCGCGATCGCACAACATCGCCGCCGTATTGCAAATATGAATACGCGGCGGATAAATACCTTCAGCCTTGAGATCGGTGATTACTTGCTGAAATCTTTGGGTTTGTAACTGCATGAAACTGCGATCGCTGTCATCGGCGGTAGCAAAGTGCGAATACACGCTCATGATTTCTAAATTTGGTAAATGCCGCACCAGCTTGACAAAGGCGATCGCCTCTTGCCAATTTACGCCGAGCCGTGACATGCCTGTATCAATCTTTAAATGCACAGGAACTTGCTCGTTAGTCTGCGAAAGCACCTCATGATAGATCAAAGCCTGTTTCGGATTGCAAATCGTCGGTTGTAAGCGATATTCGGCGATCGCCTTAATCTCATCAACGCCATTACTCGCACCTAAAACTGCGATCGGTGCAGTGATTCCTGCTCGACGTAGCTGAATCCCTTCAGGAATTGTGGCAACACCTAACCAAGTCGCTCCTGCCTCGATTGCCGTTTGACTCACATCGATCGCCCCATGCCCATAAGCATCAGCCTTGACAATCGCCATTAACTCAGTCGGCGCAGTCAACAAAGATTTTAGTTGATGCACATTATGCTTAATTGCTGAGAGATCGACTTCTATCCACGCGCGGTGGTTTTGTTTGAGCATTACAGAGCACTCCTCATGCTATAAGCTAAAAACATGAAAATATATGGTTATTCCGCAAAAAGACGCTTGATGTTCGATCGATTTCTGTAGCAAACTCAATTATTCATATTTACGCAACTTATGCAACTGAGCTTCATGCCTAAAGATTGGCAAAAACACAATTTCCGTCATAGTTTGTCGCAACTATTGCGATCGCGCAAGAGGTTTCTGCCCCTTGTTTTTGTCATAACTTTGGGCGTGACGTTACTTTTGCATAGCTTTGTTCCTGCATTTTGGGCAACCGATCAGGCGATCGCCCAAATAAAGCCGCAAACTAAGCAGTTAAATTTGCCAGTCATTCCACCCAGTCCTCCAGCCACTCAACCCATAGACAAGCGCCAAGAAATTCGTGGCGTATGGCTAACTAGTAATGACTTCTCCGTATTTCGCGATCGCAAACAGCTTAGTGAAGCTCTGCAACAACTCAAACAACTCAACTTCAACACGATCTATCCCGTTGTTTGGAACTCAGGCTATGCGATGTATCCTAGCACTGTTGCCCAAGAAGCAGGCGCACAGCCCTTTGTCTATCGTGGGTCTGAAGGACAAGATATTGTTGCTGACATCATCGCGCAGGGGCATAAAAATAATTTATTAGTGATGCCTTGGTTTGAGTTTGGCTTTATGGCTCCAGAAATGTCCGAGCTTGCGATCGCGCATCCCGATTGGCTCACCCAACAACGCAATGGCGATAAAGTTTCGATCACGGCTGCTGGCGAAGTCGCATGGCTTAATCCTTTTCATCCTGAAGTTCAGAAATTCCTGACCGAATTAGTATTGGAAGCAGTTTCTAATTATGATTTAGACGGGCTTCAGTTTGACGATCATACTAGTCTCCCTAAGACCTTTGGCTATGACCGTTACACACTCAACCTCTATCGCCAAGAGATGAAAGAAGATGCTCCTGCTGATGTCAATGATCCTGACTGGGTAAAGTGGCGAGCGAATAAAATCACAGCTTTTATGGCGAAACTAAGTAAAGCCGTCAAGCAAAGAAAGCCCAATGTAATTTTCTCGGTATCTCCAAATTATTACGAGTTTGCCTATAAGCAGCAGTTGCAAGACTGGCTTGGCTGGGTGCGTCAAGGCTTTGTCGATGAATTGTTGGTACAGGTATATCGCAATGACCTAGACGATTATCTCTCTCAAATTAGCCGCCCTGAGATTGTGGAAGTCCAAAATAAAATTTCCACAGGTATTGCAATTCTCTCTGGACTTCGCAATAGCAATGTGCCGATGTCTAGGGTCTATACCCAAGCTTTAAATGCCAAAAATAGAGGTTTAGGTGTTTCGTTCTTTTATTACAAGAGTTTATGGGGCTATGGACCAGAAACCGTTGCCGAGCGACAAAAAAATCTTCAATATCTATTTCGCAGTCCTGCACCAAGGGTTGCAAATAGGAATCCATAATTTGTATGCGATCGCAAAAACTAAAAAAACAAGGTGAGACTATCTCACCTTGTTTATAGAAAATATTAACTTTTCTTGGCGTTCAATTAAGCTTCAGCAGGAGCTTCTTCTTCTACGGATTCAGCTTCAGCAGCAACTTCTTCAGCTACGACTTCTTCAGCTACGACTTCTTCAGGAATCTCAGCTTCTTCCATAGCATCAGGAACTTCAAATTCTTCCTCTTCTACTGCTGTTGCAGCAACTTCCATAGCCGCAGGAGCCGCATTGAGTTGTTCACGATACTTAGCCGCCATCTCTTCAGCCTTGGCGTAAACCAGTTGTGGGTCTTTGACCATATCACCTGGTTCAGCTTCGAGTTGCTTGGTGGAGAGCGAAATCCGTCCGCGCTCGGCATCAAGGTCGATGATCATCACCTTCACTTCGTCATTGACGTTGAAGACGTTGTGAGGAGTTTCGATATGCTCGTGAGAGATTTCCGAGATGTGCAACAAGCCGCTGACACCGCCGATGTCGATGAATGCACCGTAAGGCTTGATACCACGGACTACGCCGATGACGACTTCGCCAACTTCGAGCTTGTTCATCTTGCGCTCAACGAGGGCGCGGCGATGACTGAGGACGAGACGGTTGCGGTCTTCATCCACTTCCAAGAACTTGAGTGGCAACTCTTCGCCAACCAATTCTTCCTTGGGTTTGCGAGTGCTGATGTGTGAACCAGGGATAAATCCACGTAGTCCTTCGATTCTGACCAGAGCGCCACCACGGTTGGTAGCAAAAATAAGCGATCGCACGGTTGCATCTTCTGCTTGCAACTGACGCACGCGCTCCCATGCTCTCATGTACTCGATCCGACGAATCGAAAGGGTTAATTGTCCTTCTTCGTTTTCGTCAGCGAGAATGAAAAACTCACGAGTTTCATTATTTTGTAAAACTTCTTCAGGCTGATCAACGCGGTTGATCGACATTTCCTGAATCGGGATGTACGCTGCTGTTTTTGCACCAATGTCAATAAGTGCGCCTCTTGGCTCAATGCTGAATACAGTCCCTGCAACGATGTCGCCAGGGCTGAAGTGATAGTCGTATTTATCTAAAAGCTTCGCGAAATCTTCATGTGTGAAGCCGACATTGGCGGTTGTAGCAGTTTTGGCCCGATTCATCATAACTAAATTTTTCCTTGTTCCTGTTTTGAATTTATCTGGTTTCCTCCCAGAAATGTAAGAGCATTAGCCATTAAAGCTTGTTGCGGTTTACATCCTACGCCTACTTATGTTGTTAATATGTTGTTTATATTTAGTAAAACCTATAGGCATAGGTTTGTAATTATAGCGTACTTAAGCTTCATCGCAAAAGTGTTAGGAAATATTTTTTTCGATAACCTTGTAGGCGATCGCTTTTAGTTAAGCCTACTCACAAAGTTTGGCACAGAAGTTTTTAAAACATTGAGTAAGTCTGTAAGCGACATGGGTGGCTTTTTCAAATCACTTGCCTGTGTCTGGAGAACTTGCCTGATCTCTTGAGGGAATAAATCATGTAGATAGGTCAAAAACTGATCGGCGCTTTGGGCTTCAACTTGATATTGGCTCAGAACTACTGCGGGAAAGTGCTTTAGATTTTCGGTGACAATTACATGAGCTTTGGCAATCAAAGCCGCCGCTAAAACATGGCGATCGCCTTCATGGTTATCCATACAAGGGATTAAGCGATCGGTCACATTGAGCATCGCATCAGGGAAAGCCCGATTAATTTGCATTTCTAGCCGATTTACTTGCTGGATCTGCATTTTCTGATTTGCTACCAAGTTTCGGAGCGCTCCGTCTAAGATTTCTTATAAAATCCCAACTCTTGACTAAATTCAGTAAGCTCACTCAAAGCCTGATGACGCTGAGCATCTCTCTGTTTTTTGTACTGCATTAAATCTTGAAACTGGACGCGGCGATGCGTACCTACCTTGATATAGGGGATATCGCCTTTATCTAACAATTTATATAGATAAGGACGGGAAACATTGAGCAAGTCAGAGGCTTGAATTGTACTCAAATGTAAGTTATAAGGAACCAACGATATAACTTGTCCTGATGCCATCATGTGAATAACTTGCCGAAGGGCTTGATATATAGAGTCAGGCAACATAATTTCTTCACCGTCCAGACCGACAAGCTTGGGATATGCCTTTTCTAGCATTACCTCTAGGCGTTGTATTGGTAGAGTGTCTGGCTCAGGTGCAAAGACAGAATCTGGTAGGTCGTTCAACATATACATGTTTAAAGATTGCTGATGTTGAGGTGGATTGATTTTTGAAGTAAGTGTAATAAGTGTAAATGTACTATATGCCAATAAGAGCGATCGCCTATTTATTTCATAGGTAGAATCGCTCGATTTTTTGTTGACAGGTTTATGGGTGAGGCGATCGCTATTTAACGATTTTTATAGACTTCGCGTCTATGCTTACATTGCAGCAACAAAATGGTTTCATTTTTATCAAGAATTTCATAACGAACCCGATAATCACCGATTCTAATTCGATATTCATTTTCATAACCTTTTAATTTGGTTACGCCATCAGGACGCGGATCTTCAGATAGTTGTGATACTTTGCTGTAAACCCTAGATTTTATGTCATTAGGAAGATTGTCTAGATCTTTTTGGATAGACTTGGTAACGATGATTGTGTAAGTCATGGCTAGTTCTGAGCAAGATACTGATGAAATGTGATGTATTCACCTTTTCGATATTCTTCGCGCACTTGCTGAATTTCTTCAACAGTTTCATCGTCTTCTAACCAGTCTTGCTCTTCGGCTTGAGCGATCGCTTCATCAAGAATTAACCAGAGTTGATGTTTTTCTTCT
>JAYUSC010000212.1:0-4428 GCA_043755885.1 Pseudanabaena sp.
GCTACGCGGGCGGTACAGATCTGGGGGGGATTATATTAATTGGGCTTAGCTACTTAAAATTGCAATTTGAGTAACAGAAGAAAAGATCTTAAAGTGGGAAAATTTTGGATTAGAAAGAAGATTTCGGAGAAATTTGGATGAGTTCCCCAGCAGCACTGTCAGCGTCATTAGTACAGATAGTTAATTTAGAGAGCGATCTGCGTGCCGCCAATTCCCGTCTACGATATCGTCTCAAACTCGTAGAGGATCTGTGGGAATCAGTCCTATTAAGAGAAAGCGGTCAAGAATTAGTTGATTTATTACGCCAGTTACGGGCGATGTGTTCGCCAGAAGGACAAGCGCCTGAATATCCTGCCGAAGAAGTTTTAAAAGTAGTCGAAAGCCTTGATTTACAAGAAGCGACTACGGCTGCGCGGGCCTTTGCTTTGTTTTTTCAACTTATAAATATAGTTGAACAAGATCATGAGCAAGAGCAAACCAGCATCCATCGGATCAGCCCAATCAATAGCGAGGCTGAATATCCTGTCGGTACTTTCCGCTGGCTATTTCCTGAACTCAAAAAGCTAAATGTGCCGCCGCGCCAGATTCAGAAAGTTCTTAACAATCTTGATATCAGTCTCGTATTTACCGCTCACCCTACCGAAATTGTGCGGCATACAATTCGGGAGAAGCAACGCACGATCGCCAAGATGCTCAAGGAACTGGATCGGCTGATCGGGCTGAAAGGTGATGAAATCGCACCACAGGCGATCGCCTTAAATTGGGAAGCCGCAGCTTTGCAAGAGCAAATTGCCGAAGAAATTCGACTTTGGTGGCGAACCGATGAGCTGAACCAAATCAAGCCCACGGTTTTAGATGAAGCTGACTATACGCTGCATTATTTTGAAGAAGTCTTATTTGATGCGATTCCCGTGCTTTACGATCGCATTGCGTCATCAATTTCGACGACATTTCCCAACCTAACACCACCGCGCTACAGATTTTGTAACTTTGGCTCATGGGTGGGTAGCGATCGCGACGGCAACCCCTATGTCACACCTGAAGTAACATGGCAAACCGCCTGCTATCAACGAAATCTGATCCTTAACAAATACATTCAATCTGTTGAGCGCCTTAGTCGCCTACTATCGCTATCGCAAAGTCTCAGTGATGTGTCTCAAGAGTTACTCGACTCCCTTGGGGACGATCAAATTTATCTGCCTGAAATTTACGAGAAATATGCACTCAAATTCCGTCAAGAGCCTTATCGTCTCAAGCTAGCCTATGTGCGCGAGCGACTCACACGAACTCGCGATCGCAACCAAAAGTTGCGCCATAGTGGTTGGCAAGCCTCAGAAATGGAGCTATCTACCAAAGGACAAGAACATCAGCTCTACAACCATGTTTCCGAATTTCTTGCCGAGTTAAAACTAGTTCAAGCCAGTTTAATCGAAACAAAACTCAATCCCAAGCCTCTCGAAAACCTGATCCGTCAAGTTGATGTCTACGGCTTTCATCTTGCCCATCTTGATATTCGTCAAGAAAGCACCCAACATAGCAACACGATCACGGAGATTGCCGAAGCACTTCAGCTTCTGGACAAGCCCTATGACGATCTCACTGAAATCGAAAAGGTGACATGGTTAACCCAAGAGCTAAAAACTCGTCGTCCAATGATTCCTGCCAAGCTAAACTTTAGCGCCAAAACTAACGAAATTATTGAGACATTTCGGATGGTTGCCAAGGTTCAACAGGAGTTTTCAGTCGCTATTTGCAACAACTACGTGATCAGCATGAACCGTAGTGTCAGCGATATTCTCGAAGTATTATTGCTAGCTAAAGAGGCGGGACTCTACGATCCTGCAACGGGTATGGGTTCGCTCAGCATTGCACCTTTGTTTGAGACAGTCGAGGATTTACGCAGCGCCCCGCCAATTATGACCGAGTTATTTGAGCTGCCTCTTTACCGTGCTTATCTCGAATGTCACGAACATTTGCAAGAGGTGATGCTTGGTTACTCAGACAGCAATAAAGATTCGGGCTTTTTAAGTAGCAATTGGGAAATTTATAAGGCCCAACGAGCGCTCCAAGAAGTTTGCCAGAAATATCAAGTCGATCTCCGTATGTTTCATGGGCGCGGCGGCTCGGTCGGTCGTGGCGGCGGTCCCACCTATGAAGCGATCTTGGCGCAACCAGGACGCAGTATCGAAGGACGGATCAAGATCACTGAGCAAGGTGAAGTCCTAGCTTCTAAATATTCTCTGCCCGAAATTGCCCTTTACAATCTCGAAACGATCGCAGCGGCGGTGATTCAAGCAGCTTTGTTACCAAGTAGTACGGACACGCTCGACTGCTGGCTAGATACGATGGAAGAAATTTCAGTGCGATCGCGCCAAGTTTATCGAAATCTCATTTACGAACAACCAAATCTGGTTGAATTTTTTCATCAGGTCACACCGATCGAAGAAATCAGCCAGTTACAAATTAGCTCTCGCCCCGCCAGACGTGCAGGAAAACGAGATCTGGCAAGCTTAAGGGCAATTCCTTGGGTATTTAGTTGGACACAGAGCCGATTTTTACTACCATCTTGGTATGGTATCGGGGCAGCCCTTGAGGATTTTCTCCAACAAAATCCTGAGGGACATCTATCGCTGTTGCAATATTTTTATAGCAAATGGCCATTCTTTAAAACTGCCATCTCGCGAGTCGAGATGACACTTGCTAAAACTGATTTGCAGATCGCGCATCACTATATGCGGGAGCTAACTAAAACAGGCTACGAAGAAGATTTTATCGAGATATTTGCCGAAATCCATGAGGAATATCAACGCACTCGTAAGGTAATCCAAGCGATTACTGGACAACAGCAAATCCTTGATAGCGATCGCGATTTGCAAAGGTCTGTACAGTTGCGGAATGGCTCGATTGTCCCGCTTGGTTTTATCCAAGCATCTTTGCTGAAGCGCCTACGACAACATCGTCCTGACACCGTCGATCTGCGATCGCGTTATTCTAAAAATGAACTTTTACGCGGAGCCTTACTCACCATCAACGGCATCGCCGCAGGTATGCGAAATACAGGTTGATCGGGCTTTTGCAGTTTTTAAAAGCCTTGCAAAGCAAGGCTTTTAAAAACTATTTGATTTTAGCCAACGCGCAAAGCGTTATGCATCCATGTTACGATTTTGGACAAACTGAGCGTGTTTATTGAGCGTGTGTGAGGAGTATGAGCCCCAATCGTAATTTCCACGACCCCATCAGGGTCGGTGTTATAGGTATCGGTAATATGGGGCAGCATCATGCAAGAGTGCTCAGCTTACTCAAAGATGCAGAACTTATTGGTGTTTCTGATGTAAGTGTAGAGCGTGGGCGCGATACGGCTAGCAAACATCGTGTGCTTTATTTTGAAGATTACCGTGAACTGTTACCTCTAGTTGATGCCGTCTGTATCGCCGTCCCTACAAGGCTACATTATGATGTCGGCACAACTTGTCTCAAGGCGGGCGTACATGTGCTGATCGAAAAGCCGATCGCAGCGACGATCGAGGAAGCCGAATCCTTAGTTAAAACGGCTAGTGAACAAAATCGCATTCTCCAAGTGGGGCATATTGAACGGTTTAATCCTGCGTTCCAAGAGCTGAGCAAAGTTTTAAAGCATGAAACGATTTTAGCGATCGAAGCCGATCGCATGAGTCCCTATTCGCAAAGGGCTAATGATGTCTCGGTCGTATTTGATCTGATGATTCACGACATCGATATCATTTTGGAGTTAGTTGCTTCGCCGATCGTGCGGGTTTCGGCTCATGGCAATCGGGTTTCCCCTGAGTCGGCATACCTTGACTATGTAACTGCAACTATCGGTTTTGAAAATGGTGTCATTGCCACGCTCACCGCGAGCAAGGTCACACATCGCAAGAAGCGTAAAATTACAGCGCATTGCACAAACTCACTCACTGAGTCTGATTTTCTAAATAACGAAATTTTGATTTATCGTCAAACGACAGCTAACTGGACTACTGATTATGGTCAAGTCCTTTATCGTCAAGATGGCTTTATCGAAAAAGTGCATACCAGCAATATCGAGCCGCTTCATGCGGAGCTAGAGCATTTTGTGAATTGTGTCCGCGATACCCAACAGCCATCGGTCGGTGGCGATCAAGCTTTAAAGACCTTGCGTCTGGCAAGTCTGATCGAACAAACGGCTCTTGATGGTCAAGTGTGGCGCAGTTGTGATTTGCAATTACGGGAAATTGCGATCGCAGGAAGTTATTAAGACACAAAACCCTAAGATCTGTACCGCCCGCGTAGCGGACGGTACAGTCTTTGGTTACAAACCCACTAAATTATCGCGATGAATTACCGTTTCTTCGCCATCGAAGCCTAATAACTTGGGGATATCTTCTGATTGAGAACCAAGAATACGCAGAATATCACTGCTGCTGTAATTGG
>JAYUSC010000213.1:0-4425 GCA_043755885.1 Pseudanabaena sp.
GAATCGCAAATGCTAAACCCTTTTCGCTTTCATCGATAAATTGTCCCTGCGTTACGAGTCTAGGGCAAAGCATTCCCACATTAAAATAATCTAAAAAAACATGAATTTCTGTGGGAATGCTTTGCCCCTACATAGAGATCGTCTGAAGCGCGAATAGATAAAGACACTAACATCTATACAGGAATTTCGATCCGAAACTCTGTCCCTTCACCGATTTTAGAAAAGCATTCCAACTTACCTTGATGCTTCTCCACCACGATTTGATAACTAATTGATAGCCCCAAACCTGTCCCTTTACCCACTGGCTTGGTCGTAAAAAAGGGATCGAAAAGTTTTTTGAGAATATCTTCAGGAATACCGCGCCCATTATCAGTGATGTGAATCACCACCATTAGCTGATGATTTTCGGGTGTGGGTGGCTTCAACTCAGTAACAATCGCAATTTCACTGGCTAGTTGCTGGGAAATATCGGTAGCTTGATCACGATTGGCGACACTCTCATCGATCGCATCGATCGCATTGCTTAAGATATTCATGAAAACCTGATTGAGTTGTCCCGCATAGGCTTTGACAATCGGGATATTGCCATAACGCTTAGTTAAATTAATCGCAGGGTGATCCCCATAAGCTTTCAGGCGATTTTGTAAAATCAGTAACGTACTATCCAATCCTTCATGAATATCAAAGGGTTTTCTTCCTTCTTGGTCAGTGCGCGAAAAATTTCGTAAAGACAAAACTATTTGGCGAATGCGGTCAGCCCCGATTTTCATCGATGTCAGCATTTTCGGTAAATCCTCTTGGAGGAATTCCAGATCGATCGCATCGAGAAACTTGGCGATTTCGGGGGCTGGCTCTGGATAATTTGTTTGATAAAGGGCAATTGCATCGAGCAGATTCTGGACAGATCGGTTGGTATGGGTGAGGTTGCCATAGATGAAATTCACAGGATTATTAATCTCATGGGCCACACCTGCTACTAACTGACCAAGACTCGACATTTTTTCGGTCTGAATTAATTGGCTCTGGGTTTTTTGTAAATCTGCAAGAGCTTTTTCGATCTGGAGGGCTTGGGCTTGGGCTTGGGCGGCATTGGCTTGGGCTGCGTCAAATAGCTCGGCTTGATCGATCGCGATCGCTAATTGGTTCGCCACGGCTTGCAATAGCCCAACCTCATCCGCATCCCAAGGGCGACTACCTTGACAATGCGCCGCCACAATCACCCCTAATTTTTGCGATCGCGTTTTGATCGGCACAAGTAATTGCGAAGTAAAACCTTTCTCAGCAAGAAGCACCCGACTAATATTATCCAACTCTGGATTAGTGAAAATCGATTGAATCTGAATAATTTCTTGGCTAAGCAAGCGCTGACCAAATTGAGGTAATTGAGACAGCGGATAACTAGTAGCAGCCTCAAGAAATTTATGACTAGCCGCAAAATGTACTAGCTGAAATTCTGGCGGATTAGTATTGGGTACATGCCAAAAGAAATTACACAGATCAATTAGTAATAGATCCTGTATTTCATTGACGGCGGTCGCGAGGATCGTATCGAGATCAAGGGAATTGCGAATCTGGCTGGCGAGGCGACGGTTTAACATTTCTTCGCGTCTGACCAGATCTTTATAACTTTGACGCGATCGCTCTAGTGCTCTCTCGGCGCGACGGCGTTCCCACTGCGCTTTTTTGCGATCGCTAATATCATGGGCAACAATCACAATATTTTGCATATTCCCATGCCCATCGTGCATCACCCGTCCCGACGATTCTAAGATTCGCCAGCTTCCGTCCTTATGCTGCATCCGATATTCTAAAGATTTACCCACACCCGTTTTTAAGGTTTCTGCTGCTGCTTTTAATACTTGGACTTGATCATCGGGATGAATCTTATCGTAAGCCCATGTGCCTTTGAGTTCTGTCGATGTATAGCCCAAGACTCTCTCATAGGAAGGGCTATTGTAAATGCGATAGCCTTTAACATCGATCACCGCGATCAGATCAGCCACATTTTCCATGATCGATCTAAAAAAGCGATCGCTTTCTAGTACTGATAGCTCTGATTCATCAGCATCATGATTGACCTGATCCTCTGCTGTTACATCGATACTTGCGTCCGTCATAATGAGTTTTTTAAAATTAGGACTGCATGAAATCAGATTAAGTTTGCCTAACTGTGCAACCAAATGCAATAGCATTTTTAAGTGACTAATTTAGTTTTGGGTGCAATGTTAAATCTTAATTTCAATCGTAATTTAGAAAAAACCAGCGATCTCACAAATCAGCAAACAGATCTTGTCTCTCACAGATCTTTGTGGTTTAAGGGCGTAACAGTTGCGATCGCATGTTTGCTTGTGACTTGCTTGACGATGATATTTGCGATCGCGCCAAGCATAGCAGCACTACCAACCAAAAGTGCGATTAAAGATGCTCGTGTGATCTTGAGAAATGCTTTACCGATTGATAGCGAAGAGATGCGCGATGTCCAGCGTACCCTTGAGCAAATGCCTCGCCAAGCCAATCTAAAAAGGTGGAGCAACCTCAAAAGAGATATTGAAACGATCTCGCAAACTCTAAGCCAAAATCAGTCACAGTTGATTGCTAAAGTTAGCAGCGATCGCCAAGGATTAGTAACCGAGCATTTGGCTAGCTTAACGACATCGCTTGTGCCTTTACAAGAAGCGATCGCAGTCAAAGATCGTAATAGCGTTAAAGCTTTAGCCGAAAGAGCCTTGGACTATGTTGGTTTAGTCGAATCTGACTTTATTCAAGCTTTCCCCTTTGAAATTCCTGCTCAATACGCCAATTTGCCCCAGCTTAAAGGGAGAGCGCTCGTAGAAATATCCACCGAAAAAGGCAACGCCACGATTACAGTCGATGGCTACAATGCCCCCGTCAATGCGGGGCAATTTGTCGATCTCGTGCAGAAAGGCTTTTACGATGGACTAACTTTTACTCGCGCCGACGAAAATTATTACTTGCAGACAGGCGATCCTAATGGTGCAGACGATGGCTACATCGATCCTAAAACCAAAAAATATCGGACTGTCCCCATCGAAGTGCGCCTACCCGATCAAAAGGTTCCCACCTATGGCAAAACCTTTGAAGAACAAGGTTTGTCAGGGACATTGCCAGTCCTACCTTTCGCCGCCTTTGGCACTGTAGCGATGGCGCATCCCAATGATGATCCTAATGCTGGTTCATCGCAGTTTTTCATCTACCTATTTGAATCAGAACTAACTCCCGCAGGTTTGAATTTGCTCGACGGCAACTATACCGTTTTTGGTTATGTCACCGATGGTAAGGAAACTTTGGATAAACTAAGACTAGGCGACAAAATTTTGTCCGCCCGTGTCATCAGTGGCGCTGAAAATCTTATTAAATAATGTGAGTGGGCTTTGCCCACTCACATTGCGATCACCATCAAAGGACAAATAGCTTAATGGGTACTCCCCGCGACGAACCGTATATTTTTAGCTTGCCCAACCCTAGTAGTGCGATCGCTCTTGCAGGAACACGCGAAGAAAATCTCAAACTACTTGCAGAAACAACAGGCACGCGGCTCGTCATGCGGGGACAAGACCTATTGATTGACGGGACATCCGAGCAGATTAGCCTTGTCGAGCAGATCATTAACGCCCTTCAGCCTCTGTGGTCACAAGAAAAAGCGATCGCAGATGTAGATATTCGGGCAGCTCGTGAAGCGATCGCAGAAAAGCGTTCTGGCGAATGGCGCGATCGCCCGACGATTTCGCGCAACCGACGCGGCGACTCGGTGCAGCCACGCACCTATCACCAGCAGCAATATGTTCGCGCCATGGAAAATCACGATTTGATTTTTGGTGTGGGACCAGCAGGTACTGGCAAAACCTATCTCGCCGCCGTTGCGGCGGTCAGCGCTCTGCAAAGCAATAAATTTGAGCGGATTATCCTCACTCGTCCCGCCGTCGAAGCAGGAGAAAGTCTCGGCTTTTTACCTGGGGACTTACAGCAAAAAATTGATCCTTATTTGCGTCCTCTATACGACGCGATGAACGAAATGATCGGCGCGGAGAAAGTCCCGCAATTAATGGAGCGTGGCATCATCGAAGTTGCGCCGCTTGCCTATATGCGCGGACGCACCCTCAGCAACTCGTTCATCATCGTTGATGAGGCGCAAAACACCACGGCGGCGCAAATGAAGATGGTCTTAACCCGACTGGGTTTTAAATCGCGGATGGTCGTCACAGGCGACATCACTCAGATTGATTTACCCCGTCACCAAAAGTCGGGCTTAATCATCGCCATGAATATTCTCAAAGGAGTTGAGGGTGTGTCCTTTAACTTATTTGACAAGAATGATGTCGTGCGTCATCCGCTCGTACATCACATCATCGCCGCTTACGAAAATGCCGAAGCAGACTAAGGAAAAGTGGCGCAACGCGCCACTTT
>JAYUSC010000214.1:0-1914 GCA_043755885.1 Pseudanabaena sp.
GGATGACAGGCGCACAGGTTGCCAAGACGATCTTGCAACGTATGGGGATTCATGATGTCACCGTTGAGCAAGTCGAAGGACAACTGACCGATCATTACGACCCATCTGCCAAAGCCGTCCGATTATCAGAGTCGGTATACGCATCATCATCTTTAGCTGCCGCCGCGATCGCTGCCCATGAATGTGGTCACGTATTGCAAGATGTACGGGGCTATCAATTCATGAATATCCGCGCATCGCTAGTACCAGTGGCAAATATCGGTGCAAACTTTGGACCAGTGATGGTAATGGCAGGACTATTTCTAACCTCATTGGGTAGTTTGAGTACAGTTTTCATCAACATTGGCATTATTTTGTTTGCAGGAGCGATCCTGTTTCATCTTGTCACCTTACCCGTTGAGTTTGACGCATCAAGCCGCGCCTTGAGACTTATTGACGAGCTAGGAATTTTGCAAGGTGAAGAAAATCGGGGCGCTCGAAGTGTTTTGAATGCGGCGGCATGGACATATGTAGCAACGGCGATTTATACAGCCTTGCAACTGGTGCAATTGTTATTGATGAGAGGCGATCGCTAAATCGTCAGTCCTTGCCAAAAAGTAAGAGGCGGCGCGATGCGCCGCTTTTTACTTTTGCAGTAATAATTTTGCCAACTCAGAAAAACCAGCAAACTCAGAAGCCTGAGTAACGTACTTGGGTAAATGCAGCATTTTGTCTTGATAATGATGAATATTTGCCACACCGACCGAGATGGGAAATAGATCAGGATTAAACATCGCCTCATCATTGAGACTATCGCCAACGGTTAGCACTTGCTGCGAATTGAGTTCAGGGAAATGGTTGTTTAGAACCGACAGCAAGCCAGTAGCCTTATCTTGATGGATTGGTTTGATATGACATTGAACATTGCTGTAAGTGAAACTCCAACCCATTTGCTGACATTGGGAAGAGATCGCTTGAATATCATGAATAGATAACTCATTGACATCAAAAGTCCAATCGGTAATACGGAACTGATTATCAGCAGAAGGACAAAGATTTGGAAATAACTGCTTAATTTGATGGAAAGTATTTTCTAGTAGAATGCGATGTCTAGATAAATTGGGAACAGAAGAAAGTAAATCTTGAGTTCCATTTGGCTGCAAAAATATCCCTCCATTTTCCGCGATCGCCCCTTCAATAGGTAAATAATTAACCAAAGCACTGACCCAACCCGCCGAGCGACCTGTCACTAATAGGACTTTTATTCCTGCCGATTGTAAAGCGAGAAGAGTAGTGATAAAGTTGGAGGAGAACTTCCCTTTGTGGGTAAGAGTTCCATCAACATCGGAAGCAATTAAACGAATGTCGGACAAATCGATGTTACTGAGAGAAGATAAAGGCATGGGGAAAAATAGGATAAATAAGGCGTATTATTATTAGAAAAGTAAAACATATAGCGGTTTTCAGTTGATTCCGTGCAGCCAAAACCTGAATTTTGTGTATATTTCAGACTGCCATTTTTGCTTGTACTCATATGAAAACAGCTATAGGTGAGTAAATATAGTTTTTTACTCGATTTAGCCAATATCTGGCATCTTTTAGGTTTATTAAGCAATTACAAGCTTCTGATAAGAAATGCTTCTTATCGGAAATGGCTTGACAAAAAACAGCATTTAAAGTAATAATCATGAAGTTTAAAAGAACTAAAATTCAATTCTTAGAACTAATCTTACAAAATTGTGGGTCAAGCGTGAGAAAGATTAAAAAGAGTTTCTTGGTGATGATGTGTTTGTTTAGTTTGAATGGTTTGACGGTAGTTAGTTGTTCTAACCCCAACCAAAATCAGCCACAAAATGACGTAATACCTAAAAACGATAAATTGGGTTTACAAGTCAGTGGGAATGATACACCTAAGACGGCAAATTCCCTGAATGC
>JAYUSC010000215.1:0-10646 GCA_043755885.1 Pseudanabaena sp.
TCCCTTAGCAAATAGCGATCGCAGTTTACGAGTGATTGAATAAGCGATCGCTATCCAAAAATACATAATATATAGTTGTAATAATTTTTTAAGCGCAATCATGACGAACCCTCTCAAACGCACTCCTCTTTATGATCTCCATGTTGCTGCTGGTGCGCGGCTAGTGGAATTTGGCGGTTGGGAGATGCCCGTGCAGTATAAAGGGCTGGTCGCTGAACATAACGCCGTGCGATCGCAAGTTGGGATGTTTGATGTGTCGCATATGGGCAAATTTGCGATCGCAGGGCTTGGCGTTCTCGAAACTTTAAATAAACTTGTCCCATCTAACCTAGGGCGATTAAAGGTGGGGCAAGCGCTCTATACAGTTTTGCTAAATGAGCAAGCAGGAATTATTGACGATGTGATTTTTTATCGTCATGAGCCAGATGGCGATCGCGAAAATTGGTCAGTGATCGTCAATGCCTCCACCACCGCCAAAGACAAAGCATGGTTGCAACAACATTTGGGCGATCGCCTGATCGATAATTCGGATTCACAGACTCTAATTGCGGTACAGGGCAAAACTGCGATCGCGACGATCCAAGAGCTAGTGACAGCAGATTTATTGAAATTACCGCGTTTACGATTTGGGCATACGCGCACCGAAATTTTAGGGGCAGCCAGCTTTATTGCGCGGACAGGCTACACAGGTGAAGATGGCTGCGAAATCATGACTGACATCGAAACGGGTAAGGCGCTTTGGCAAAAGCTGCTCGATCTTGGGGTTGTACCTTGTGGCTTGGGTTGCCGTGATACTTTGCGGCTGGAAGCAGGAATGCATCTATATGGACAGGATATGAATGACACAATCACGCCTCTGGAAGCGGATCTACTGTGGATCGTACATCTGAAAGAGAAAGGTGATTTTATCGGGCGTGCAGTTTTAGAAGCGCAGAAACAGAATGGAGTCACCCGCAAATTAATCGGCTTAGAACTAGAAGGTCGCAATATTGCCCGTCATGATTATCCGATTCGTTATGAAGGCGAAACTGTGGGGCTTGTCACCAGTGGCACGATGTCGCCCACATTAGGCAAAGCGATCGCCTTTGGCTATGTCCCATCGGAACTCGCGAAAATGGGACACATTCTCCAAGTCCAGATCCGTGACAAAGAATTTCCTGCCAAAGTCACAAAGCGCAACTTCCTGTGAGTTTCTTGCAGGAATTTTAAGATTTGTCGCGCCGACGGCGCGACAAATCTTAAAATTGGGTCGCAGGATAAAAAACTTGACAATAAGATCTCATTCACGTTACGATAATGTGCTTATGTCTTGATTCAGACCGAGACATATACTCCGCCCACTAAAACTGCAGTCACTTAGTGCATGAATAAGCCTACTCTTGTTACTCCTGCCTTCGTTCTACCAGATCTTGTAGAAATCCAGCGGGAGAGTTTTCGATGGTTCCTAGAAGAAGGACTTATTGAAGAGCTTGAGAGTTTCTCACCGATTACAGATTATACGGGCAAAATGGAACTCCATTTCATTGCCAAAGATTATAAGCTCAAGCGACCCAAATACAGTGTTGACGAGTCCAAACGTCGGGATGCCACCTATGCCGTACAGATGTACGTTCCCACGCGGCTCATTAACAAAGAAACAGGAGAAATAAAAGAGCAAGAAGTTTTTATCGGCGATCTGCCTCTGATGACAGATCGTGGGACATTTATTATCAACGGTGCTGAGCGAGTCATCGTCAATCAGATTGTGCGTAGCCCTGGGGTTTATTACAAACAAGAGATTGACAAGAATGGTCGTCGCACCTACAACGCCAGCCTGATCCCTAACCGAGGTGCATGGCTGAAGTTTGAAACCGACAAGAATGATCTTGTATGGGTACGCATCGACAAAACTCGTAAGCTTTCGGCACAGGTACTCCTCAAAGCGATCGGCTTGAGTGATGCCGAAATTTTGGATGCGCTGACTCACCGTGAGTACTTCCAAAAAACAATTGACAAAGAAGGGCAGTTTGACGAAGACGAAGCACTCAAAGAGCTTTATCGCAAACTCAGACCAGGTGAACCACCTACAGAGTCGGGTGGTCGTGAACTATTGCGATCGCGCTTCTTTGATCCCAAACGTTATGACCTCGGAAAGGTTGGACGTTACAAGCTCAATAAGAAATTGCGCTTGAATACCCCTGACACGATGCGGGTATTGACCGAGAAGGATATTCTGACCGCCATTAACTATCTGATCAACCTCAAGTTTGACATCGGTGAAATCGATGACATTGACCACTTGGGCAACCGTCGCGTCAGGTCAGTCGGTGAATTGCTGCAAAACCAAGTCCGTGTTGGCTTAAACCGTTTAGAGCGGATCATTCGTGAACGGATGACTGTCTCTGATGTTGACGCGCTTACACCAGCATCTTTGGTGAACCCTAAACCCCTAGTAGCCGCAATCAAAGAATTCTTTGGTTCCAGCCAACTATCGCAGTTCATGGATCAAACCAATCCTCTGGCTGAGTTAACTCACAAACGTCGTCTTAGCGCCCTTGGACCTGGTGGTCTAACTCGTGAACGCGCAGGTTTTGCAGTACGGGATATTCATCCTAGCCACTACGGTCGCATCTGCCCCATTGAGACTCCTGAAGGTCCTAATGCGGGGCTGATCGGTTCCTTGGCAACCCACGCGCGTGTTAACCAGTATGGATTCATCGAAACTCCTTACTACGCAGTCGAAAACGGCAAGGTTCTCAAAAATCAAGAGCCTGTCTATATGACGGCTGATGAAGAAGATGAATTCCGTGTTGCCCCTGGTGACGTGGCTACCAACGATGAAGGCTATATCTTTCTCGAAATCGTGCCAATTCGCTACCGCCAAGAATGGGGTACGGCAAGTCCCGAAGAAATCGATTATGTCGCGGTCTCGCCCGTACAGATCATCTCGGTGGCAACATCGCTGATTCCATTCCTAGAGCATGACGATGCTAACCGCGCCCTGATGGGATCGAACATGCAACGTCAAGCGGTTCCCCTGTTGCGTCCTGAGCGTCCTCTGGTTGGTACTGGGCTAGAAGCTCAAGCCGCTCGTGACTCAGGCATGGTAATCGTCTCGCGGGTTACAGGCGAAGTCTCCTATGTCTCTGCCGATGAGATTCGCGTCAAAGCTGATGATACTGGACTAGAAAGCAGCTACCGTCTCCAAAAATATCAGCGCTCAAACCAAGATACCTGCTTAAATCAGCGTCCTTTGGTCTGGGTTGGCGATACCGTAGTCTCAGGACAAGTTCTTGCCGATGGCTCGGCAACCGAAGGCGGCGAAATCGCGCTTGGGCAGAACATTTTAGTTGCCTATATGCCTTGGGAAGGCTACAACTACGAAGACGCAATTCTCATCAATGAGCGTCTGGTAATTGATGATGTTTACACCTCGATCCACGTTGAAAAATACGAAATTGAGGCAAGACAAACCAAACTCGGTCCCGAAGAAATCACTCGCGAAATTCCTAACGTCGGTGAAGATGCGCTGCGTAACCTTGATGAGCAGGGCATTATTCGCATCGGTGCTTGGGTAAATTCTGGAGAAATTCTGGTCGGGAAGGTCACCCCTAAAGGTGAATCCGATCAACCGCCCGAAGAAAAACTCCTCAGAGCAATTTTCGGTGAAAAAGCTCGTGATGTCAGAGACAACTCCTTGCGTGTGCCTAACGGTGAAAAGGGTCGTGTCGTCGATGTGCGCGTATTTACTCGCGAACAAGGCGATGAGTTACCACCAGGGGCAAACATGGTCGTCCGCGTCTATGTCGCTCAAAAACGCAAGATCCAAGTCGGCGACAAGATGGCGGGTCGTCATGGTAACAAGGGCATTATTTCGCGCATTTTGCCGAAAGAAGATATGCCATACTTGCCCGACGGTACGCCTCTCGACATCGTGTTGAACCCTCTCGGCGTACCTTCACGGATGAACGTCGGTCAGGTGTTTGAATGCTTGCTCGGTTGGGCTGCGGAAAACTTGAATGCTCGTTTTAAAATCGTGCCATTTGATGAAATGTACGGCGAAGAAGCGTCAAGAGAGTTGGTCAACGGTCAGCTAGAACATGCTCGCAGACACACTGGCAAAGACTGGATCTTTAATGATGAATTTCCAGGTAAGTTGGTCGTCTATGACGGACGTACTGGTGAGCCATTCGATCAGCCCGTGACTGTTGGTAAGGCTTATATGCTGAAACTAGTCCACCTTGTCGATGACAAGATCCACGCTCGTTCGACTGGTCCTTACTCGCTGGTTACGCAGCAGCCCCTCGGCGGTAAAGCTCAACAGGGTGGGCAGCGTTTTGGAGAAATGGAAGTATGGGCGCTGGAAGCTTTCGGAGCAGCCTATATTCTTCAAGAACTGCTCACAGTCAAGTCTGACGATATGACAGGACGTAACGAAGCACTAAATGCGATCGTTAAAGGACACGCAATTCCTCGGCCTGGTACGCCAGAATCATTCAAGGTGCTGGTGCGAGAGCTTCAGTCTCTGTGTCTGGATGTGTCGGTTCACAAGCTATCCGAGGATGGCAGCAACCAAGATACAGAAGTGGATCTGATGGTAGATACTGGCTCACGCCGTACACCCAATCGTCCCACCTATGAATCAGCCTATCGAAGCGATATCAATTTTGATGAAGATGACGATTAACGTTTAGAAAGAGCGACACAAAGCGTCGCTCTTTCTAAACAAATCATGAGAAATGCTTCGCATTTTTCTATAAATAAGAACTAAGCACGCAATCAATTAAGGACGTTGTAACGTATGGCGAAAGTGGAACAGCGATTTGACTATGTCAAGATTGGCTTGGCATCACCCGATCGCATTCGTAAATGGGGCGAACGAGTTCTACCAAATGGCAGTTTGGTTGGCGAAGTCACAAAACCTGAAACTATTAACTACCGCACATTGAAGCCAGAAATGGATGGCTTGTTCTGTGAACGGATTTTTGGTCCTGCGAAGGACTGGGAATGCCATTGTGGTAAATATAAACGTGTGCGCCATCGCGGTATTGTCTGCGAGCGTTGCGGTGTGGAAGTGACGGAGTCACGAGTCCGTCGTCATCGCATGGGCTTTATTAAGCTAGCTGCCTCAGTTACCCATGTGTGGTATCTCAAGGGTATCCCTAGTTATATGGCAACTTTGCTGGATATCCCTTTGCGCGATGTTGAGCAGATTGTTTACTTCAATGCCTATGTTGTGATTAATCCTGGGATTAAGTCCGATGTTGATGGCGAAATTACGGTAGTCAATAGCCGTGAAATTTTGGTGCGTGGGATTGATGGCGTTGAGACCGCTTATCCTCTGCATCCAAAACATACTCCAACGACATCAGAAGGAAAGACTGTTGAAGTCGGAGAGGTGATCGCTACCGCCTATAACCTCACTTATAAGCAATTACTTTCCGAGGATCAATGGATCGATCTTGAAGATCAAATCTATGCTGAAGATCCTGTCCTCGATGGTATTGAGGTCGGCATTGGTGCTGAAGCAATCAAGCAGTTATTGCAAAATATCAATCTTGAGAAAGAAGCCGAGCGACTCCGCACCGACATCGAAAACTCTAAAGGTCAAAAACGCGCCAAATTAATTAAGCGTCTGCGTGTGGTTGACAACTTTGTGGCGACGGGTTCTAGACCCGACTGGATGGTATTGGATGTCATTCCTGTAATTCCTCCAGATTTGCGTCCGATGGTACAGCTTGATGGTGGACGCTTTGCCACCAGCGATTTAAATGACCTCTATCGCCGCGTCATTAACCGAAATAATCGTTTAGCGCGATTACAGGAAATTCTTGCACCTGAAATTATCGTCCGTAACGAAAAACGGATGTTGCAAGAAGCCGTCGATGCTTTGATCGATAACGGTCGTCGGGGACGTACGGTTGTGGGTGCAAATAATCGCCCACTCAAGTCGCTCTCGGACATCATCGAAGGTAAGCAGGGTCGTTTTCGTCAAAACTTGCTCGGTAAACGGGTTGACTACTCTGGTCGTTCGGTGATCGTGGTCGGACCGAATCTGAAGATTCACCAATGCGGTTTGCCCAAGGAAATGGCGATCGAGCTATTCCAGCCCTTCGTGATTCATCGCCTGATTAAAACAGGGCTGGTGAATAACATTAAAGCGGCGAAGAAACTGATTCAGCGCAATGATCCAGCCGTTTGGGATGTTCTTGAAGATGTGATCCGTGAACACCCAGTCATGCTTAACCGCGCACCGACGCTGCACAGATTGGGTATTCAAGCTTTTGAACCTTTGCTGGTCAGTGGTCGAGCCATTCAACTGCATCCGCTTGTATGTCCAGCTTTTAACGCTGACTTCGACGGTGACCAGATGGCGGTTCACGTACCGCTGTCGATTGAAGCGCAAGCCGAAGCACGTCTATTGATGCTTGCCTCCAATAACATTCTCTCGCCAGCGACGGGTCGTCCGATCGTTACACCTAGCCAAGATATGGTTTTGGGTTGTTACTATCTGACCACGGATAATCCTTACAAACAGAAGGGTGTAGGACGTTACTTTTCTAACTTCAATGATGTCGTGATGGCTTATGAACAAGCCGAAATCGATATTCACGCCAGCGTTTGGGTGCGTTTTGAAGGGATTCTTGAAGGACAAGGTGAAGAACAAGAGGATGAAGAACCTAAGGTCACAGTTCTAGAAGATGGTACGAAAGTAAAGGAATTTGATTTCCGTCGGATTCGTGAAGATGCTGAAGGCGGTTTGATTTCTCAATACATCAGAACCACTCCTGGGCGTGTGATTTTCAATCAAGCAATCTATGCATCCCTAGCGAGATAAATGGTTTTAGTTGCATCGCTTGGCGATGCGACTAAAACCATAGAATTTCGTTTAATTACTCCAAAGATTATTTAATAGCTTAATACCATGGCAGATTTCACGACTAGCAACACGGACTTGCCTGAAGAAAAGAAGCCTCAGCGCTTTATCAATCGCACAATTGACAAAGGGCAACTGAAAAAGTTAATTGCTTGGGCTTTTACGAATTATGGAACCACTAGCGCTGCTAACGTTGCGGATCAACTTAAAGCGTTAGGTTTTCGCTATGCGACTCAGGCTGGTGTTTCAATTAGTATTGAGGATTTACAGGTTCCTGCTAGTAAGAAAGCTCTGCTAGCGGCGGCGGAATTGGAGATTGAAGAAACCGAAAGCCGTTATACAAGGGGCGAAATCACTGAAGTCGAACGTTTCCAAAAGGTAATTGATACTTGGAACGTGGCTAACGAGAACCTCAAGGATGAGGTGGTCAAAAACTTCAAGAGCAATAATCCGCTCAACTCTGTCTATATGATGGCGTTCTCTGGTGCGCGTGGTAACATTTCACAGGTACGTCAGTTAGTCGGTATGCGTGGTTTGATGGCTGATCCTCAAGGGGAGATCATCGATTTACCGATTAAAACCAACTTCCGCGAAGGACTGACAGTTACTGAGTACATTATTTCCTCGTATGGTGCGCGTAAAGGGCTGGTAGATACAGCGTTACGGACTGCCGACTCTGGATATCTCACCCGCCGTCTGGTCGATGTATCGCAAGATGTAATTGTGCGTGAAAATGATTGCGGCACAACTCGCGGTATTCGCCTGAAAGCGATGAAAGATGGGGAAAAGACCCTGATCAAGCTATCTGATCGCTTATTTGGTCGAGTCGCTGCCGAGGATATTGTCGATCCTAAGACAGGTGAAGTAATTGTTTTCCACAACCAAGAAATTTCTGAAGACTTGTCTTTAGCTGCTGCAAAATCTGGTGTTGAAGAAGTTTGTGTGCGCTCAGCCTTCACTTGCGAATCGACTCGTGCAGTTTGCCAGATGTGCTATGGCTGGAGCTTGGCGCATTTAGAGTTAGTAAACATCGGCGAAGCCGTGGGTATTATTGCCGCGCAGTCCATTGGTGAACCAGGTACACAGCTAACCATGCGGACGTTCCACACGGGTGGTGTATTTACGGGAGAAGTTGCGGAACAACAACGCGCTCCCCATGATGGCACAATCAAATACAACAAAAAGCTGAAAGTCCGCCCCATGCGTACTCGTCACGGTGAAGATGCCTTTATCGTTGAGTCAAATGGTGAATTTTCTTTAGAAAGTTCTGAAGGCAAAAAGGTCTACGCGATCACCCAAGGTTCGACATTATTGGTGCGTGAGGGGCAGAAGGTAACTCAAAACCAATTGATGGCTGAGGTATCGACCACTGGTAAAACCTCTCGCAAAACCACCGAAAAAGCGACTAAAGCGCTGAATACTGGTTTAGCTGGTGAAGTCTTATTCTCGGATCTTGCGATTGAAGAGAAAAAAGACCGTCAAGGCAATACCAGTTATGTCGCTCGGGGTGAAAAAGGTCGGGTTTGGGTATTGGCTGGTGAAGTCTATGATTTACCGCCCACTGCGGAGCCAACTGTCAAAAATGAAGCGCAAGTCCATGAGGGTGATGTGCTTGCGGAAACCCGCTTGATTACTGAGCATGGTGGTGTTGTCCGTCTGAGTGAAGAGGATAGCCGCCATAACCGTGAAGTCGAAATCATTACGGCTTCGGTAATCTTGGATCAGGCGATCGTCAAGGAAGAAAGCTATCAAGGGCGTGAGCATTATGTGCTTGAGACTCAAGGCGGTCAAAGCTTCTCATTGAAGGCTTCTCCAGGGACAAAGTTGATTAATAATCAAGTCGTTGCTGAACTGATTGATGATACTTACCAAACTAAGAGTGGCGGTATTATTAAGTTTGCGGGTGTGGAAGTTGCTAAACGCAGCAAGGGTAAGCAGGGTTATGAAGTCGTTAAAGGCGGCACATTGCTCTGGGTTCCTGAAGAAACCCATGAAGTTAATAAAGATGCTTCGCTGTTGATGGTCGAAGAAAATCAGTTCATCGAAGCTGGTACGGAAGTTGTCAAGGATATCTTCAGTCAAACCGCTGGTGTGGTCGAAGTATTCCAAAAGAACGATATTTTGCGCGAAATCGTGATTAAGCCAGGTGATTTACACTTGGTTGATGATCCACAGACGGCGATGCAAAAGAATGGCACTTTGGCTTATCCAGGCACAGAAATTATGCCAGGATTGACTTCGCCCGAACTTCGCTATGTCGAATATCTGGACTCCACCGAGGGGCCAGCATTGCTGTTGCGTCCTGTCGAAGAATATCAAGTTCCTGATGTGCCGACAGTTCCTAGCCAAGAATCGGTTAACCAAGAAGGTCGTTCGATTGGGCTGCGTGCGGTGCAACGTATTCCTTACAAGGATGGCGATCGCGTAAAGGCGATCGATAGCGTCGAGCTATTGAAAACCCAATTGTTGTTAGAAGTTGATACTGATGCACCTCAATTAGCGGCGGACATTGAGTTTATTCCTAATGACGCTGATCCAGGTAGTCTGCGCTTGCAATTGGTCATCCTCGAATCTTTGGTAATTCGTCAAGATACCTCTGGCGACCCAGCCCATAGCAACTCGCGGACAAGACTGTTGGTAAATGACGGCGATCGCATTGAGCCAGGTGCAGTTGTTGCTCGTACCGAAATTCTCTGTAAGAGACCAGGACAAGTGCGCGGTATTCGCCAAGGCTCAGAAGTAGTTCGTCGTTTGCTGGTGGTTACCGAAGCCGATTGCATTACGACAGTTTGTCCTACACCCACAGTTAAAGCTGGCGATCTTTTGCGATCGGGCGATGAAATTGGCGAGGGCGTGATTACTGAAGAATCGGGACAAGTCCTCAGAATTGAAGATGGCTCAGTCGTATTTCGGATCGGTCGTCCTTACCTTGTCTCGCCAGGAGCCTTGTTGCAAATCCATGATGCTGACCTTGTACAGCGTGGTGACAACATTGCTCTGCTGGTGTTTGAACGTGCTAAAACTGGAGACATTATCCAAGGACTACCTCGGATTGAAGAACTTCTCGAAGCGCGTAAACCCAAGGAAATGTGTGTACTTGCTCGTACAACAGGTACTGCCCAAGTTACCTACGACTCTGACGACAATCCTGAAGTGAAGATTCTCGGTGAAGATGGCGTTCTGGATGATGATTATTCATTCAATGCGGGTCAGAGTGTGATTATTTCTGATGGTCAGAAGCTCTTGGCTGGTGAAGCTCTTACCGATGGTCCTGCTAATCCTCATGACATTCTCGATATCTATTTCCATACTTACAAGGAATCCCTTGGAGTCAGAAAAGCTGCCCTAATTGGTTTGCAAAAAGTCCAAGAGTTCTTAATGAACGAAGTCCAATCGGTATACCAATCTCAAGGTGTAGATATTTCCGATAAACACATTGAGGTCATCGTCAAGCAGATGACCTCCAAAGTGCGGATTGAGGATGGTGGTGATACTACTCGTCTACCAGGTGAGTTGGTGGAACTTCATCAAGTTGAGCAAATCAACGAAGCGATGGAGATTACGGGTGGTGCGCCTGCGGACTACACGCCTGTATTGATGGGTATTACCAAGGCAAGTTTAAATACCGACAGCTTTATCTCGGCGGCGAGTTTCCAAGAGACCACTCGTGTTCTCACGGAAGCGGCGATCGAAGGTAAGTCTGACTGGTTGCGCGGCTTGAAAGAGAACGTAATTATCGGTCGTTTGATTCCTGCGGGTACGGGATTTAATGCTTACGATACGCCAATCG
>JAYUSC010000216.1:0-1911 GCA_043755885.1 Pseudanabaena sp.
AACAACCCTGCTCCAGTTTCAACATCCCATCCTGGAGATTTAAGGTCAATAGCAGAAGACTTGATAATGTCAATAACTTGACGGTAGCTTAAATTTGGATTACTTGCCCATACTTGCGAAATCGCGCCTGTCGCTCTTGCCGTAGCGACAGAAGTACCCGCCATCTCACCCACACCATCGCCTACAGTAGATAGAATTTTGTGAGTACTCGTACCACCATCAACAAGAATATCTAAGCCTTCACCAAAATTAGAATAAGCAGCTCGATCTAGTCCGTCAGATGCACCCACAGTAATTATATTGTCAAACTCTTGCGAAGCTTGCCCTAACACAGACATAAGACCACCATTATTACCAGCCGCCGCCACTAATAAAACTCCATGTTGCCTTGCGTTATCAATAGCCGCACGCTCAAGTGGAGTAAACTCATATCGAGTTGTTTCTACACCGCGTGAATCAATCTGAGTTAAGTCAAAGCTCAAATTAACAATCACATTTTCTTTGTTGAGTTCTTGAGCCTTGCTCACAATCTCATTGAGAGCATCTGCCCACTTCCCAGAGCCAACCGCACGGGTAATCATGATCTGAGCATCATTATTTGCTCCATCAATACCTTGTCCATTGTCTTGAATCGCCCCAATTAAACCAATAACGTGAGTTCCATGTTCACTACCTTCTCCTGTATTCAGTAAAGGATTAGCATCATTACCCAAATAATCATGTCCAAGAATGAGATGCTGATAATTAAGGTCAGGATTATTAGCACTAACACCTGTATCAATCACAGCAATCAAAGGCTGATGGCTACTAGGTATCTGATCAAGGGGAGATTGAGAAATTGGAGTAGGTAAAACTTCAGATATAGGGACAGGCGGAGTCACATAGGACTCAATCTGATGACCGAGATCGCTTCCACGCCAGTCATGACTCGGACTCAGCGATCCATCTGCAATCAACTGATCAAACGTAACTGCTTTGCCAGTTGCTCCTTTTAGATGGAAAACTAAATCGTTATAGTCCCCATCTGAACCTTTATCAAACCGCAAATCTTCAAATACAAAAGTCTTACCATCACCAAACACGTCCGCGATCTGCCCCACATGATAAGCATCATTAGGATTAGCAGTTGCCATCGAGAATAGTGGACGGATTTCTCCATCAGCATCAGGAGTATCAAAAACAGTCTGTACCGTCCCATTCGGTACAAGCATCATCCCAAAGCGATCGCCTGACTGCATCGCAAAAGACTGCTCACCAAGATATTGACCACCATTGTCAGCACTAGCAAAATGAGCAGCTTGGCTCAGATCATCGATCAGAATATGACCTAAATTAGAATTACTCAGCGCCCTTGTCGCCGCCTCATGGATGAATGCTGTTGAATCAGGATCAAAAGACTCCATCCCTTTCAAACTAAATATTGCTAATTGTCCCTTATAGCCCCCACCATCATAAAGAAAATCAACACTGACCTTACCCGTCTCGCCAACTGTAAATACACCCGAATCAAAATGCGCTACAAGATCAGTTGGATGAGGATCAATCTCGATCGCAGGCAAAATTTGGACAGTCTCGACTGGAGGAACAATTTCTGGATGAACAGGAGTCTCAACTGGCTTGGCATCTGGAATGTCCATAACATCCATATGCGAAACATGACTTGTATCCCAACTATCTCCCACATGATGATCGGCAAACAAAACAGGAACTTGAAAATCTCCCAAATCAACCACACTACTAGGCGTAAGACGGCGCTCAACTCCTCTTACACAGCTCTTCAGTTTTCTAGATAGTTCAGACTCATCAAGGTTTCATGGCTCTTCTGAGTATATGGGGATAAGCAAATCTAATGAGAAAGACAAGCAAGTAATCTAGATCTAAAGTTTATAAAATTCACAAAGCCATAAGCTT
>JAYUSC010000217.1:0-1911 GCA_043755885.1 Pseudanabaena sp.
AGCTGATGGTGGCACGCGCACAGGCGGGATTACGGGTGGGTTTGTGGCGCTAAAAGCAGCTTGCGATCGCTTGCTTGCTGAAGGCAAAATCACCAGATCTCCGATTAAGAAGGCGGTGGCGGCTGTATCGGTGGGTTTGTTGGATGGTGTGCCAATCTTGGATCTAAATTACAAAGAAGACGTGGCGGTAAGTGTTGATCTCAATGTGGTGATGGATAGTGATGGCAAACTGATTGAGGTGCAAGGTACTGCTGAATCTGAAACATTTTCGCGATCGCAACTTAATCAAATGCTCGATGTTGCGGAAAAGGGGATCGGTGAATTGCTGCAAATCCAGCTATAAAAAAAGAGGCGCTTTGCGCCTCTTTTTTTTATAGCTGCTTGAGATAACTCAACAAATCTGCCATATCCTGTGGGCTGGGTTGAAACTGTGGCATTGGTGGAGTTTCACCGCTTACAACTTGCTGGATTAGACGTGCATCAGACTTGCGATCGGATACACCATGCAGATTTGGTCCTACTTTGCCATTCGCCCATTGCCCATGACAAGCGACACAGTTCATCACAAAAATCGAACGCCCCTGTACGGGATCGCCCGATAGATTTAAAACTGATTGCGTATATTGATCGAGTGGTGGACGAAATATCCAAAGAACTATGGCGATCGCGACGATAACAAAAGTAACTGCGATCGCTAATACAGTTTGTAAAGACGACTTTTCAGGCGATCGCAATGCTGGCTCTGATATCGTCTCGGCTAGCAGATCAGCATCTTTCGTCAAATTTGCCCCTTCATTAATCACTGTTTTTAAACCTAGCCATTATTTAGCCAAAACTTTTACTGCATAAGGTTTGATCAAGAACCGATTTTTTGGTAGCGCAGCTGCGCCGCGCTACCAAAAAATTGATTCTTGATTTTATAGCTTAAATATTAATAACATATCTTAAAGAAAGTATAAGTAATCAAATCGCGATCGCAGATTAAATAAAGCCTAAATTTAGACATGAACCAATGGCTACCTCTAGGATTTGGCAGTGAATAAAGTCAAGCGGGGCTACAAGCGCCCCACTTGACTTTATTGGTGTCTGGTACGTCACGTTCTATAATTCAAAAGCACAATCATCAAAAAGTTTAAAAACAAAGGAAAGAGTTGATTATGGGAGGAAATGATCGCTTGCTAAGGGCAGCAAGAGGCGAAGTACTAGATCGTCCACCAGTATGGATGATGCGCCAAGCAGGAAGATACATGAAGGTGTATCGTGACTTGCGCGAAAAATATCCCACATTTAGAGAGCGATCGGAAATTGCCGAACTCGCCGCCGAAATTTCTTTGCAGCCATTTCGCGCTTTTCAACCCGATGGCGTGATCATGTTTTCCGATATCCTCACTCCCCTCACAGGTATCGGCATTAACTTTGACATCATCGAGAGCCGTGGACCAATCATCGAGTCACCAATTCGGACTCAGGCTCAAGTTGATGCGCTTACAGAGTTTGATCCCGACACCGCAGTTCCCTTTATTCGCCAGATTTTAAGCACCATCAAAGAAGAAGTTAAAGATCAAGCGACGATTCTGGGCTTTGTGGGCGCACCTTGGACATTAGCCGCCTATTGCGTCGAAGGTAAAGGCTCTAAGGATTATTCTGTAATCAAAGCTCTGGCATATAGAGAACCAGCGTTGATCCATAGCTTTTTGACTAAAATTGCCGAAATGGTCGGTACTTATGTGATCCACCAGATCGAGTGTGGTACTCAAGTCGTCCAAATGTTCGACTCTTGGGCTGGACATCTCTGCCCGACTGATTATAAAACCTTTGCACTGCCTTACCAAAAGATGGTTGTCGATAAGGTCAAGGCAAAATATCCTGATACCCCACTGATCCTTTACATTAGTGGTAGTGCGGGTGTCC
>JAYUSC010000218.1:0-4411 GCA_043755885.1 Pseudanabaena sp.
GTGGGCAACGCCCACCGCAACATTTTTGGGTTTTAATATTTTGTGTGCGCCCCTTAATGTTGTGAAAGATTGGGGAAAGAAATCTTGATTTTTAAGCCATTTTTGCCATCATAGCTCAAGTTACCCTCTAATTGTTCGGCTAAACTTAGGATTAACTGCATTCCCAAGCCATCCGCATTTTCTAAATCAAAATCCTCTGGCAGACCCACACCATTATCAGATATGGTCAAAATTATCTGATCATTTTTATTGATGAGGCTAATACTGATCTGACCATGCTTTTTAGGGAAAGCATATTTCAAGGCATTGGAAACTAGCTCATTAATAATTAATCCCAACGGAATGGATTGATCTAGAGATAGACAAATATCTTCAACCTCAATTTCAATATTAATCAGTTCAGAACTGATTCCGTAGCATTCAAAAAGATTGGCAGTTAAGTTGCTAATGTAGTCATGAAAATCAATATGAGCAAGATCATCACTCCGATACAGTTGCTCATGAATCAGCGACATCGCGAGAATACGATTTTGATATTCTTCTGTGAGGATCTTAATTTCAGATGGAGCATTACGGAACTGCAAGTACAGAATACTGGACATGACTTGCAGGTTGTTTTTGACGCGATGATGAATCTCCTTGAGCAAAACTTTTTTCTGGTTCAACTCATTCCTCAGTTGCTGCTCAAATTGCTGGCGATTATGCAGTTCGGTCTGGACTTGTCCATAGAGGTTAGCTTGTTGAATTGCGATCGCTAATTGATTGGCAATTTGTTTTAATAAATCTACTTCCTCATGTTGCCAGTGCCGATATTGAGCGCAGGAATGAACTATTAACAGTCCCCATAACTGATCGGTTTTCTGGTAATCAGTATGATTGATTTCTTGAGTCTTTCCCGAATCAGTATATTGAATTATAGGGATCACAATTTGGGATTTAACGCTAGCTTGTTTAACAAACATTTCGGAGCATTCATTTGAAGTTGTATCCATATCACAAAGTGGCATATTGCGACTGAAATTGAGGTGGTAATTTATGGACTTAACGGCGATGTCAGAAGAATAAAGGGCAAGATCTTGGTTGAGATTAAGGTGATAATTAATTGACTCAATCGTAAAATAATTATCTGCGATATCCATATCAATGATTGATAGATATTCGGGGTTGACCATTTCTTTGACAACTTTGGTAACCCCATCTATGAATTGAAAAACAACCACACGATCGCCGTTTAGCAATCTTTTGATCTCATTGACAGCGGTGGTCAGAATCTTTTCTATATTGAGGGATTGGTGGATTTGCTGAGTAATATGTGTAATGAAGTGTTGACGCTCCATTTGTTGCTTTAATGTTGCCGCTGTCTGGCTTAGAGCTTCTCGGCTTTGGGCGATTTCGATTTCGATTTGTTTGCGCTTGGTAATATCTTGAGTGAGGGATAACATGGAAATCAAGGCTCCATTCTCATCCATAAGCACTGAGTTGAACCACTCGCAATGGATAACTGTGCCATCGTTTCGATAGTTACGATTTTGACAAGTTTGAGGAACCCCTTTCATCAGTTGTCCAGCAATTTTTTGGACATGTTCAAGATCTTCCTCAAAGATGAGGTTGAACTCATAAATACCTTTACCTAAGATTTCCTCGGCTTTCCAACCAAATATTTGCTCAGCTTGCTTTGACCAATAGGCTACCCGAAATTCTCGATCCCAGCGAATGGTTGCTAAGGGAGAATTATCGATGTGATAGTTCAGTTCTTCTTGCGATCTTGCGAACTTAAGCTGAGCCATTTTGCGATCGCTAATATCGCGCACGACCGCCAAGACTTCATTGCCATTAATAGCTAATATCCTTACTTCCTCATAGATCATCCGATCGTGTTTCAGGAATTGATGTTCATAAACTTGCAATTCATTGGTGGAGATCGCCTGCTCGATAGTTTGCAACTGTTTTTGCAACAAATCTGCTGGTAGAGCTTCGGAAATGTGATTTTCAATTGGCAGAAAATTCTCAGCTCCAATTGCTGGTTTGATGTAAGCAAAGCAAGTGCCATCACGCCCAAGTCGAAGTAATAAATCGGGAATCGCCGCCAGCATGGCATGATTATTGGCTTCACTGGCGAGCAATGCTGCTTCTGCGGCTTTGCGATCGCTAATATCGCGCACTACCATCAAAGCTTCATCATTGCTATAGGGGACGATCCTTACCTCTTCAGTTTGCTTTCTGTGATCAAAAAATATTTCTTGTTCGTAAATTTGGATTGAGCCAGTTTGTAAAGCTATTTGGATATTTTTCATTTGACTTTGGGCGACATAAGCAGGTAAAACTTCCGATACGGAAGTCCCTACAATTTTAGACAGATCTCCTATTATCTCAAAGCTTTCGCTAGCAAAAAACTCTTGGTAAATGCCTAAGCTGTTGACTCGCACGATGAGATCTGGGAGTGCAGTCATTAGCGCTCTTAGATGAGATTCACTTGTACTTAAAGCAGTTTCGGTAGTTTTGCGATCGCTAATATCTTCAAGCATCCCATGCCAGAGAATATCCCCATTTTCTAGTAGTTCTGGTTGAGAAATCCCTGATATCCACTTTAACCCTTCTGAAATTGTGTGTGTTCTTCCTTCCCATGCAAAAGTTTCTAGAGACAGCGCTGATAATTGGATAGATGCATTTAAGCGCAATAAGTCTTCGGGATGTACTAAGTCAAAAAGCAAACTGACTTCGCGCTGAATCGCTTCGGGAGAAAGTCCATAGAGTTGATAAGAACCCTGACTCATGAATGGGAAAGATACTGAGCCGTCAGGTTTACGCAAAAATTGATAAAGTACAACTGGAATATTGTCGGTTAGTTTTCTTAACTTTAATTCACTCTTTTGAAGTGCTTCTTCGGCTGACTTGCGATCGCTAATATCTCTTACAAGTACTAGTACCTCGTCATTACCAGAAGGTACAACCCTTACTTCTTCAATCTTTATGATGCTATTCCTAGAAATATCCTGCTCATAAATTTGGATGGAATTATTTTTCAGCGCTAGTTGAATAGACTCTATCCGTTTTTGTGATACATCAGGCGGCAGAAACTCAGATACATTGTGTCCAATAGCCTTAGACAGATTGCCGACAACATTAAAACTGGGGTTGGCAAAAAATTCTAGAAGAAGTCCTTCTCGACTCATTCGCATTAGTAAGTCAGGCAGGCAATCAATGATCGCCTGTTGGTGAGCTTTACTCTCTTGCAGAGAAATCGTGCGCTGTTCTACCCTCACCTCTAGTTCTTGATTCAATAGAATTAATTCTTGAGTTGCGCGATCGCGTTCTAAAGCAATTCCTGCAATATTTGCAGCTAGTGAAACAATTTCTAGTTCTTTGGCTCTGGGAGTATAAATTTCGCGGCGATACACTCCAAAAGAGCCTAAAGCAAGTCCTTCACTGGTAATGATTGGATATGACCAGCAAGCGCGTAATCCATAGGCTAAAGGTAATTCCTTATAGTTATGCCATAGTGCATCGGTGGCAATATCGGGAACAATTACGGGTTCTTTCCGAAAAACTGCTGTACCACATGAGCCGACTCCCTCGCCAATGGGTATGTCATGGCATTGATTTGCAAAAGTTTCTGGTAAGCTGGGAGCGAATCCTTTGTTTAGTCTGCCATGCTGATCGCAGATTAAGATCGAACATAGAGCATTACCTAGTTGAGATTCGATCGCTAGCAACAACATATCTAAAATTTTAGATGTATTTTCTCCTTTAGCAATTTTCTCTAAAATCGCATTCTGGATCTTTAACAAATTCTCATTGGCTTGGCGATCGCGTAGTTCTTTCTGAAATTGCCTTGATAACAAGTTATGGATAGACATCAGAAAATCACCACTGTGCTGTGATTTCTCTAATCTCCTAATTTCATATTTTTGTAATTTGCGTTCTGTTTTGGCTAATTTTTGTTTTAGCTTAGCCTTGGCGATCGCTTGACCAATAGCAAAAGATATTAGTTCGGCAGTCAGGGTTTCTTTAGCAAGGTAGTCTTCAGTATTTTGACTAACAATATCCGCATTCTTGGTTTCAAATAAGATCACCACAGGAACAAAGGCGATGTTTATTTGTGATAGTAATTTTTTGTCGATCGCTGTGGTTTCCCAGTCGAGCAAAATACATCCAGATGGCTCTTGTTGATAGGTGGCTAATGCTTCTGAGACTGACTCACATCGCTGGATTTGATAGCGATGTTTGCGATCGCAATTCAATAGATGACTGTAATCAAGGTCACTTGCAACAATCAAAACCCTAAAATTATTGTCAGCATCTAACCTAATCATCGGAGAAGCACTCTAAAAATACTATTGTACTAAAAACGAAAACCCAAAAGATAGTTGTGGCGCTTTGCGCCACAACTATCTTTTGGGTTTTCGTTTTT
>JAYUSC010000219.1:0-10617 GCA_043755885.1 Pseudanabaena sp.
CGCGAAGCGCTCCTTTTGGCTACTAAACAAAGGGTTGCTCTGGCGTAGCGAGAGCAACCCTTTATAGGTTTTAGCTTTATTGGCTAGTTTCGCTAATCGTTAGACGATAAGATGCGCGATCGCCATCAGGTGTACTGATCCAGATCTCATAGTTCCCCGCAACCCAAGCACCCGAAAGTTCAGGGCTTCCACCACTGCGACAATAAATTCCATCAGGTCCCTTAACAAGTAGAGCCAAATTCTGATCACCTGAAATCTTCAAGGCTAAAAAGCCAAAATCTTTTTGTACTGTCAAACTATGGTTTGGGGATTGCTGTGTCAATCCTTGGCATTGTCCATTAGCTTTACTAGTAGCAATAGATGCCAAAGGAATATCTCCACCTGCTTTACCAACATAGACTTGAGGATCAGGTGTGAATTTGGGTGCGATCGGCTTTAGCACCTCTTGGCTCATCGTTGGCGATACCGCCAGCAACATCGGTACTAGAGCAAATCCCAATAAAGCGATCGGCAGTTTCAAGAATTTCATTTTTGACGTATTTCACTCAAAGACAGCGTATAGCGAAAAGATTGATTAATATTTTTAGAACCAACCCAAACTTGGTAATCGCCTTTGGGCATACGGCGACTAGCCTGTGGATTGCGCCCACCCGAATCATCATCAGCACAGATGATGATGCCAGTTGGACCTTTAATCAACATGGTCGGATCATCATTAATATTACTGGAATAAACCAAGAGATCCAGCAGCGGAAACGTTTCAGTCAAAGTAATCGTATGATTTGGCTCAGCATTAGCAAAACCACGACAATTATCAGAAATCCCCGCAATACTCGCAAGACTGACATTACCGCCACCGTTGCCAGCTAGAGTTGCTGGATCTGGTCGAAAATTTCTCCCCAACGCAATACTTTGAGCAAAACTAGGAGTTGCGATCGCTAAAGCAGCAATAGTTGCCAAGGTTCCCCAACCTAGCTTAACTACATTGGAATGACTAATTTTGGAAATGTTCATACCTGACTCCATGTGAGATGCATTAACTTTGATGCATTATTAGGGATTTTATATTTGCTTGCACATCATGACCAAATAACGCATAGTTTTGTTCCTAAGCCATCAAGAAGTTAATAGCGCCGCATTACTAATTCTTAGGTGGGAAAAACGTGGGCGAATTGTAAAGAAATGTTAATTTATTACTGTCATAGCAGTATAACGTCTTGACAGCTTAAGATTTTACCTGTAACTTGATTCGCATACCTGGGTATTCACTGCTCTTAACCATTATGCAAGACAAGCAAAAGGTAACTTTTTATCTCCCCGAACGGCTACATCAACAGCTTAAGATTCGTTCAGCTATTGATGGTGATTCGATGTCAGACTTAGCAGATAAAGCGATCAGCTTCTATCTATCTCACGCTGATATAGTCGAATCTTCAGGTATGGGTCATACCCATCAAACCTACAACTGTCCGAACTGCTCGCAAACAGTTGTGATCCGTGATGGTGAACTTTTAGCGATCGGGGGCAACCGCACACAAACACTCCCTGTTACTGTTGGCAAAGCTGACAGCCCAGAAGAAGAGTTAGTTTCAATTAGTTAGATTAGTTCAGCACTTCCTAGAAATTTTTTCTGTAGACAAGGTGAGGACAGAGGCATAAACCTCAGTATTACAATATGCAAGAACAACTTAGCATTTTAATTCAAGCCCAATATCCCTTGATCTACCTCAATACACCAGAGGAAGAGAGGGCAGAAAGAGCGATCGCAACCATTGCTCAACTCAAGCCTGTGAGGAAAATGTTCATATGGACGATGACTCAAGGGTTGCTCGAGTATGGACAAACAACAGGCGCTCAACACAATAGTTTGTCGCCAGAAGCAGCCTTATCGTCGATTATTCGTGCTGACTTTAAAGAACCTGCAATATATATTTTTAAAGATTTGCATCCGTTTCTAGATCAAGCAGGAACTGTTCGGCATCTTCGGGATGCCGTGGCTAACTTCAAGGGAACTCAAAAAACAATCATTTTGATGTCCCCGATTCAATCAATTCCCATTGAGTTAGAGAAAGAAATCGTTGTTCTTGATTTTCCTTTGCCAGACATGAAGGCGATCGAAGAAGTCCTCGATCAACAGCTTGGACTAGTTCGCACTAAAAAAGTATCCGCTGAAACCCGCGAAAAATTAGTCAGAGCAACCTTGGGATTAACTCAAGATGAAGCCGAAAAAGTCTATCGTAAGGCTCAAGTTACTAATGGCAAGCTGACCGAAGAAGAAGTCGATATTGTCCTTTCCGAAAAGCAGCAACTAATTCGTCGTAATGGCATCCTTGAGTATATGGAGGATGAAGAAGATATTGATGACGTGGGGGGACTCGAAGAACTAAAACATTGGCTGCAACAGCGCTCAAATGCTTTTAGTCAGAGAGCCAGAAATTATGGATTGCCCCAGCCCAAAGGGATGCTAATTCTCGGTGTGCCTGGTTGTGGCAAATCTTTAATCGCCAAGACAACTGCTAGGTTGTGGTCATTGCCCTTGATCCGTCTCGATATGGGGCGCGTCTATGATGGCTCCACTGTGGGTAAGTCGGAAGCAAATTTACGCAACGCCCTCAAGGTTGCCGAGTCAATTTCACCGATGATTCTATTTATCGATGAACTTGATAAAGCCTTTGCAGGTGGCGCGGGTTCTGCTGATTCCGATGGTGGCACATCATCGCGGATCTTCGGGACATTCCTGACATGGATGCAGGAGAAAAAGTCACCTGTATTCGTGATGGCGACCGCCAATCGGATCGAGAAGTTGCCAGGGGAATTTCTGCGTAAGGGCCGTTTTGATGAGCTTTTCTTTGTGGATTTGCCTAACGGTGAAGAACGCAGAGATATCTTCAAAATCCATCTGTGCAAGCGTCGTCCAGATGTTCAGAAATTAGAAAGATTCGATTTTGAACAGCTATCGAAAGTAAGCGAAGGTTTTTCGGGGGCGGAAATCGAACAGGCGGTAATTGCCGCCATGTATGAAGCTTTTGCCCAAGATCGGGAGTTTACACAGCTAGATATCATTTCGGCTGTGAAATCGACAACTCCCCTCTCACGCACGATGACTGAGCAGGTTGCTGCTTTGCGTGACTGGGCAAGGATGCGGGCAAGACCCGCCGCAACTTCTGTCGCTGAGTATCAGCGGATGGAGTTTTAAAAAGCTTATTCTGCTGTTTTTGCAGGCAGCAGATGTAAGGCTAGATTCTAAAGATATCTTATTGAAAGGTCTTTAGGCTAGCAGCTAACATAGGAGTAAGAACTACCAGTACTCTTATGTCTCACGTTCTAGTTAACAATTGCGTTCACAATTATTTACAGGAGCAGAACTATTATGTCTCATTTCAGCACTCTTCGCACAAAAATTACTGATGCCGAAGTCCTCAAGTCGTCTTTGCGCGATCTGGGTATCAGTGTTAACGCTGAAGTCGATGTTCGTGGCTACAATAGCCAACGCATTCGTGCCGACATCGTGGCAACTCTAGAAGGTGATTATGATTTGGGCTGGTCGCGCAATGCCGACGGTTCATTTGATCTGATCGCCGATCTCTGGGGTGTTGCCAAGAAGCACAATCAGACTGAATTGATCAACTCGATCAATCAGAAATATGCTGTGAACAAGGCTCTAACTGAAGTGAAGCGTCCTGGGCTAAGTAACGCCAATGTCAAACTCGTTTTGCAGTAAGGTGTCAAATCTTGCGAGTTAACTATGCAAATTAACAGGCTAGTCATCCTTCGACTAGCCTGTTTTTTCGTCCATAGAATAAATGAGCGCGAAGCGCTCATTTATTCTATGGACAAGCTATATAATTTCTATACACCGTGAGGGCTAAATCATGATTGCATCAATAAAGCCGAAACAACAGTGGCAGCAAGCAACTTGGGATGAGTATGTGGCGCTGCGTGATGATCAAAGCGATCGCTGTAAATTATTTTTTGATAATCAACATTTGTGGGTAGAAATGGGCGCAGAAGGGATTAACCATGCACAATTTAGTGCTTTGTTTGAAATGATATTTGCAATTTGGGTAATGCAAAATCCTCATTACCGTGTTGCTTCATTTCGTGGATGTCAGATTGAGAAACAAGGATTTCGATCAGCAGCACCAGATATTGTTTTGTATGTTGGCGAAAACACTCCAACTTGGAAGGCTGGTCAATCACGTTTTATTAATTTGGAGCAGTGGCGATCGCCTGATCTTGTTGGTGAGATTTCGGATACGACTTTGGCGATCGATTTGGATGAAAAAAAGCGGCTCTACGCAGATTTGGGGATATCTGAATACTGGGTAATTGATGTGAGAGCCTGTCGAATATTTGCGTTTCGATTAGATGAAGAGGGCGTTTATCAAGAGTGTGAGGTTTCTCAAGTCTTGCCAAATTTAGCGATCGCATTATTAGAGCAAACTATGGAATTGCTGGAGACAAAAACTAATACTGAAGCTGCAATCTGGTTTTCACAGCAAATTCAAGGTTGATGATGGCTGAAGATCTTCACATTTCTCGCTTTTAAATGTAATATGTGAATACATAACCTGAGCTAACGCCGCCCTTATGGAAATCGCAATCGCCCTCTTGCAAAATTATAGTTTTGATCTTGGTGGTTTTACCATCAAAGACTTGACTCGTGCATGGAGTAGTTTTAAGCCTGAATGGGTACGCCAAGCCGTAATCGAATCGTTATTTCAGGGAAGATATAAAGCAGTTTCGGTTAATCAAATTTTGCATTTATGGGAACGCAAAGGCGAACCAAATTGCCGTTACAACCATGAATTTGAGCGCTTGGTCTGCGGTGACGTGGCGGTGATTTATGAAGATCGCATTTTTTACACCTCTCCTCGTACTTCTACCCGCGAAACTGCGATCGCAGAAATCCCTGTATTTGCAACCATCGCGGCATTGAATTCACCACTTCCATTTCCCCGCCGTCCAATGCTGGGAACTGCTAAGATTCCTCAAGTTGCGACTCATGTTAATCCAGTTGCTCAACCTAAACCTCAAAGATATCCTAGCCGTCTAACCACAACTTCGGGAACGACAGCCGCCGCAAAAATTTATCCCATTATTTCTAATGCAGAATATTCTGAAGTCTATCAATCTGCCTATGACAATATGACGCTGCTTGCGGAATCTTCAATGTTTGTGGATAAGCTGCGAGCAATGTGTAGCGATCGCCTAGTTCTTCCAGTTCCTGAGATTAGTTGTCATCTCGATAGAATAGAAGTTCTGATTGAGAATTAAATTCTGCTCAATCAAGCGCCAATTCAAATTTTTTTTTAGGGGGTGCGATCGCAATTTGGGTTGACTAAAAGCGGTTTTCATATTCGATCGAGATACCTGTGTTACCATTCGTGCCGTAATTACCACGCAATAAAATATTGGGATCAACACGATAACGAACAGAGAAATTAGTTGGTTGTGTGGAATCATTAATAATTCTTTGGAGAGCGATTGAGAAGCTATTACTCACGTCGATCGCAGCCTCGGCTGATAGCCCCAAAGTGCCAGTGCCACTGCCTTGCGTTTTTGTAACCACAGGACTGAGGTTAAACTCCGCTAGATTGAGTGCATCGCCGATCGAATCTTGGAGAAAGGTTAGAACTGTACTGCCCGCAAAACTTGCCAGCGCCGAGGCAGGGTCAGATCCACCTTGTTGTTGGAGAATGCCACCACCAATCAGGGCGATGATTTCAGCTTGACTGCGAGGCGGGCTGCTGGAAAGACGAATATCTGGCACAAGCGCTGTCCCCGTTACACTAGCTTGGACTCGTAAAGTCTTCTGCGATCCCAGATTGCTAACAGGAACTTCATTGGGGCGAAACAGATCGTCGGGGCGGTTAGAGCTGATCGGTACACGCGTAATCTCAGCTACGGCTCCAGTAACGCGGACATTTAGCGATGGATTCAGTCCTTGGGAAGGTTTAAATTCGGCAAAGTTTTCGTAGGCTCGATCAAGACGGAATCTTGTCGAAATTGCATTAAACTGTCCGCGAGATATATTAATACGACCTTCTGGCTGGGGATTTGATAGGGTTCCATTCACAATCAAGGTTCCTTCACTTAAGAAGTTAAACAGCGGGAAACGCGTCACCTGCATATTTTGCAATTTAACGGCGAGGCGATCAAAAGTAACGTCTACTGCGTTTGTAGTGTCATTCGCAAGTTGAGAGTTATTAGTAGCTGCTGCATCATCACCGATTACAAATCGACCGTCACCTAGCGCGACTTCTCCTGTAATCACTGGCGCTAATAAGGCTCCTCGCACAATCACACGGGTATTAAAATCATCAGAACTAATATCTCGAATATTCAGCTTGAGCTTATCGGCATTGATCGCAAGGGATTGTTGATATTCTGGACTATCTACTGCTAAAAGATTGGGATTACTAATCGGGAGAATACCTGTGAGCGCGAGTTTACCTTCGCTAAAGTTACTAGTGATATTACTAATTAGGCG
Organism: Pseudanabaena sp.; assembly: GCA_043755885.1. Taxonomy (GTDB): domain Bacteria; phylum Cyanobacteriota; class Cyanobacteriia; order Pseudanabaenales; family Pseudanabaenaceae; genus Pseudanabaena. The sequence continues at coordinate 6,494 of JAYUSC010000219.1, forward strand.
ATCGCGAGTAAAATCAATCGTGCCTTGAACCTGCGTGAAATCACCTGGTAAGCCCGCAATCTTGACCTTGGCATTATCAATTACCATCTTGCCTGAGATTTTAGGATCTCTAAAGGTTCCATTTGCCCTGATATTAATACTGCCTTTGCCATCCACCCAGCGCACAGGTTGATTAAAAATGTTGATAAAATTAAGCCCTTCATCCTTAACATCGAGCTTCACGTCAAAGATGCCAAAAATACCAAAATTACCCGCAGCCACCACTGAATCTTTGCCTGCGGTTTTCATGTTGGCATTGAAATTGATATTTAACTTGTCATAGTTAAACTTGACGGCAATAAAATCGAGCGCTTGACGATTAACAGAGCCTTCAGCCAAGCTGAGATTACCAACTACTTTAGTATCAAGAATCGTAGTCCCAGTAATCGATAGATCGCCGTTGACTTTACCTGTGAGATCAAAGGGAATTGCACTAAAAAATGGCAATGGACGGAGAGACTCGATCGGGAAATCTTTGAGTTCGATTTTGCCACTTTGTTCGCGAATACCTAGTAATGGGTTGGAAGAAGGCGTAAGTCTGATACTGGCGTTAGTAATCCGTCCATAGCTTTTGTCAGATTGGAGATTTGCCTTTGCGATCGCAAACACACCATTAAAATATTTGCCCTCTAGTTGAATGTCATCAACGGCAAATTTCCCATATTCAAATTTCTTTCCAACTAGGTCAAACCCTAAGCGAATCCCATTAGTTTTATTCAGCCCAAAGGTGATTTTACCTTTGATATCACCGCGAAAATCTGTGAGTGCTGGCAGATTAAAATTGCGAGCTGATGCAACGGTTTCTTGTTGTTCTTGTCGCAGTTCGATTTGGGTGAGATATTGTAACTGTTTATATAAAGGTTCTCCGAGTAATTTAATTGCTTCTAATGGTTTCAATTGCGAAGCTCTGTTTTTAGTAAAGGTAATTCCTTGACTAACATCGACGATATTTGCCCATTGGAGCGTGGCAAACACATCCTGCATTCGACCTTGGGCAATCTCGACCGCACCTGCGATTGGGTCATCAATGTAGGGATTGTAGGTCAGACGGAACTTATACTCATTATTAAGTTCTCCTTGACGGACGATTAAACTCCCGTCCTTGATATCAAAAACTCCATTCGCATAGGATACTTTTGCGATCGCACGTTCTGCGACTACTCGACCAAACCGAGGGCGTTCAACGGTGATCTCACCGATCGCAGTGGGATTATTTGTAAAATCAACGATGAGATTGCTAGAGAGCTTGCCACTAACATCGTTTTGACCAGCCAGAGAAGCAGCAAGAGCAAGTGGAATATTTTTGACCGCAACTTGTAATCGGCGAGGATTATCCTCCAAACGTCTACCTGTTGCTATAGATTCCCCCAAATTTACGGTGAAATCAATAGGACGAAACGCATTATCTAAACGAGCAGCAATGCGATCGCGCTTTCCGCGTAAATCAACATTTAAGCCTTGATTGCCATCAAAATTGAGCTTCCCTTCTAAACGCGGATCGAAGGCTAATTTATCAACTTTTAGCCCTGCAAGCAGCAGATCGCCTGACGCTTGAATGACGCTACCAATTCCATCTAAAGCTCCGTTAAAAGTGAGCTTATCGAGTTCGATCTGATTGACCTTTAGGCTGGCTACGCGCAGATTGCCGACTAGTCTTGGAGCTGCCAAATCACCATTAATGGAGCCATCAAAATCTAGTGAGCCACGTGACGGAACTACAATTCCTTGCTTGGCAAAGCTAGAACCTAAAGAAGGGAGATCGACATTATCTAGTTGTAAGGCTCCCGCAATTTTGAGTTTGTCGATCGCGCCTGAGAGGTTGCCACGAAAGTTGAAAATCCCTGCGGCTTGGGCAGGTATTGCACTAGAGAGGGTTGCTAAACGATTGATATTCACATTGCGCGAAATCAGATCAAGATTAATTCCTGCGATACCTGTGGGAAATTCATTGAGTGAGTTATTCGGAAAAGCAAGATCGACTTTGCCGTTAGCTGTTAAATAATTGCCAACTTGTAAGGAAGGGACAAGTAAATTTTTGCCATCCCATATCAGATTGGCTGCGATCCCATCGGGGATTTCGGTTAGCCCTTGCGGCAAGGTCACAGTGCCGTCACCAGTAATATCTGCTAACGAAAAGCCACCGCGATCGCTCCTCAGATTAATGAATCCTTCAAGAATGCCTTTTTGGTTTAACAGAAAAGCTGATAACGGAATACCATTGCTATTTAGCTGTGATTTCCATGCGCCACTATTGATATTGTAACTACCTGCTAGCCCAATCTCGCCAATAGGGAATCGCACCCGCGTATTCCGAATCGTCGCTAATCCATCCGCCAAAAACACTTCTCCTTTTGCAGGATAGGTAGCATTAGGAGCATCGATCTGGGCAAGAATTTGGGGGTTTGCTAAAGCGCCAGTAATTTGGAGGGAACTGGTAATCTGTCCAATCGTGATTGGTAGTTTTGCGCCATAGAGTTTTGTGAAATCTTCGGCAACACCAACGAGGCTAGAAGTAAATAAGACTTCCGCAGGTTGATTCTTTTGGGGTAAGCGAATTTGCCCTTCGCCTGTGAGCGTTGCACCTGTGGAGGCGGCTTGAACTTTTTTGATTTGGAGCGTATTTAAATCTTTTAGTTCAATGGTGGCTAAAAAGCGATCAACAGTTATTCGATCAAAGCTCACAGATTTGGGCGTAGTAATATTTAGAATCAGAGAAGGTTTTTGAGTTGTTCCCGTAAGTTTACCAGCGAGATTCACTTCCCCAGATATCGCCACAGGTGTTTTGACATTAAAGCTTTCAAGCCCTTTAGCTAGATCTAGTACAGAACTTGCAAAGTTAAGATTAAAACCCTTTTGCTGATTAAATGTGCCATCGATAGTTGTTACTAACAAACCGTAGTTCGCAGAGAATTCCTTTAAAGTCGCATCAGTACCATCAAAGCTAAGTTGTCCTGAAATTTCAGTGATTGGTTTGATTAATTGTGGCAATTTCACCGCACCATCAGTAAGTTTGGCCGTTATAGCGATTTTATTTGCCCCCAACAAAGAGTCACTAGCAATGGATTCAGTAGGAGTTACTTTGTCAGCACTTACAGTAATGTTTGCCTCTGCATCGAGTTTACCCTGTTGAACTTCCAACGGCGAATTAACCGCAAAGCCTTGGATCGCGACAATTTGCAAATCTTGAGACTGGACATTAATTTTGCCCTGTCCCCTTGTTAGATCCCAATCGATCGCAAAGGACATATTTCCTTTATTACCATCTTTATCGGCATTGGCAACCTCGATCGCCTTCTTCAGTTGCTCAGGATTTGGTGGTGCGGCGATCGCGGCAAGATTAGGCAAAGTTATATGCCCTTTGCCATTCATCTTTAAACTTTGATTGTTCAGATCAACAATCTTCCAATTGCTATCAATCTGCACTTGACTGAGAGAGACCAATTCTCCCTTAGCGATCGTCTGAATTGTCAACTGAGCATCATTAAAAGTTATCGTCCGCAAATCCACAAACCCATCTTTAGTTTGCTTTTCTGGCGGCGTAATTTTTGGTAATTGCAGTAACCCTGTAACGTCCTGCTTGAGAAATAATTGGGGTTGCTCGGCGATCGCATCGACACCAATTTGGCGATTGATGGCATAGTTCCATAGATCGACTTTAACTTCGAGGGCTTCAACCGCTAAAAAATTTGCTTCTTTGTCAGTGGGTGGTATCAGCGACTTGCCAAACCTGATACTCGAAAAACCAACCCGCTCAACTTTGCCCAACTGTAAAGGACGCTTGAGCGACTTGCTAAGCTCAGTCTGCAATAGTGGCGACAATTGCTCATTTAGAAAATAGCGTCCATACCAAAAAGCACCTAAGCTAGTTGCTGTAAATGCGATCGCAAGTCCAACACCCACACGCCCTAGATTTTTGGCGAATGTTGAGTTAGTCGGTCTCTGCGGCGGTAGTTGAGCCTGTCCCACAATTTTTTACTCCGTTGATACCCTCACGACATCATTTTACATAAGTTCGCCTTGGATCGGGTTTCAATATTAAAACCCAGCCCCAAAAACTGTACCGCCCGCGCAGCGGGCGGTACAGT